>CAMPAF010000084.1 GCA_946631535.1 uncultured Verrucomicrobiota bacterium | reverse complement strand
TGTTCTGGTTGTTTCCAATCTCAAAACGCATGGGTGAGAAGCGCAGATGCGCCCCTTCGGCCTGCAAGGCGCAATTCTGGCTTGATTCCTGCGCCGATTTCGGCTAAAATCCTTCTTAACTTTTCCCCATATCAAGGAGTAAAGACGAATGAATCGACGTGAATTCTTGGCAGGGAGCACGGTCGCGGGGCTCGCGGCGGCGCTTCCGGCTGCAGGCGATGCCTGCAAGCCGTGCTGCAGCGGCATGCCGAAGCTGACGCCTCCCGCGAAGCCCGCACAGCTCAACCTCTGCCTCCAGTGGTGGCTGATTCCCACGAAGGACGACATCAACGCGAAGCTGGACTATCTGGAGCAGAACGACTTCCAGGCGGTGGAGATCACCTCCAAGCTCGAGTGGCTGCGCGATCAGGGTCCGAAGCTCGTGGACGCGCTCAAGGGCCGCAAGCTCTTCCTCACGACGGCGTGCGGGCCTTCCCGCTTCGACTACGCCGACAAGTCGAAGAACGACGCCGAGGTGGAGAAGTTCATGCCGATCCTCGAGATCCTCGGCCAGATGAAGAGCATCGGCCTCATCATCTGCCCTGCGCGCGGCAAGCCCGAGGTGGGCCTGAAGGAGCTCCGCGAGGACTTCGTCACGAACACAGGCAAGCGCCTCGCCGAAAAGGCGGCCGCGTGCGGCACGGAGATCGTCCTGGAGCCGCTGCGCCGCGGCGAGACGCCGTTCATGCGCCAGGTGGCCGACGCAGCCAAGATGGCGCAGGAGATCGGCAAGGGCTGCGCGGTGATGGGCGATTTTTGGCACATGATGTGGGAGGAGCCCAGCTACTTCGCCGCGTTCGTGGCGGCCGGAAAGCTCCTGAAGCACGTCCACATCGCCTCGCTCGGCAACCGCAAGGTGCCTGGCACGGACGGCGAGCTCGACAACTACGTGGACGGTTTCAAGGGCCTCAAGTTCATCGGCTACCGCGGTGCGGTGTCGATGGAATGCGGCTTCCCGTCCAAGGGCAAGGATGCCCGCGGCAAGCCTATCATGCCCAGCGACGGCGAGAAGCACGTGCTTATCAAGAACATGGTTTCACTTCTGCGCCGCCAGTGGGCGGAGGCGTGAGTAGTGAATAGGTAATAGTGAAGAGTGAATAGGTTGTAGTGAACAGTTAAAAGCTAAGGAAAGAGAAAAGCAAATGAACAGAAGAGACTTCATCAAGGGTTCGGCGCTGGCTGCTGGCGCCATGAGCATCGGCGTGCAAGCCGCTGACAAGCGCGTGATCCGCGCGGCGGTCGTCGGCTGCGGCGGACGCGGCACGGGCGGCAAAGGCCAGCCGAAAGGTCCGCAGGACTTCTACCGCCAGGGTGCGCTCGGCAACCTGCTGAACGCCGCCGAGATATTGCGCGGGCAGGGCGTGCCGGTGGAAGTGAAGCCTGTGGCGTTCGCCGACTACTTCCTCGACAAGGCGCAGTTCGCCGCCGAGAAGTTCGGAGTCGGCAAGGAGAACGCCTACGGCGGCGCTAACGGCTACAAGGAGATCATGAAGCGCAGCGACGTGGACGTGGTGATCCTCACCACGCCGCTCAACTTCCGTCCGCGCCACACGATGGCCGCCATCGAGGCCGGCAAGCACGTGTTCGCCGAGAAGGGCGTGGCCGTGGACGCGCCAGGCGTGCGCCTGATGATCGCCGCCGCCAGGAAGGCAGAGGAGAAGAAGCTGACGATCGTGTGCGGCACGCAGCGCCGTCACCAGCGCGGCTACCTGCTCCAGGCCAAGGCTCTTCAGGAAGGCACGATCGGGCCGATCCTCGGCGGCGAGGTGTACTGGAACAGCGCGGTGCCGTGGGTGCGCGAGCGCACGCCGGAGCAGTCCAACAAGGACTACCTCTGCAACAACTGGCTCAACTTCACCGAGCTTTCCGGCGACCACATCTGCGAGCAGCACGTCCACAACATCGACGTGGCCAACTGGTTCATCGGCCGCTACCCGAAGAGCGTCGTCGCGTTCGGCGCGCGGATGCGTCGCGTCTCGGGCAACCAGTACGACTTCTTCTCCGGCGACTTCGACTACGGCGACGGCGTGCACATCCACTCGATGTGCCGCCAGATCGACGGATGCAAGAACGACGTGCGCGAGTACTTCCGCACCGCCAAGGAGATCATCGCGGGCGGGCAGAGCGTGAAGCGCCTAGACGGCACGAAGGTCGAGCTGGCCGGCGACTTCCCGGAGGTGAACGCGTACGTGCAGGAGCACGTGGACATGCTCAAGTCCATCCTCGGGAAGGGTCCGTACCTGAACGAGGGCGAGGCATGCGCGATGTCCACCGCGTGCGGCGTGATGATCCGCATCTCCGCCTACACGGGCCAGCTCGTGACGATGAACGACATCATCAAGAGCACGAACTCTCCGTTCTACAACCTCGCGTGCACGCCCACGCCCGAGGACTTCGAGAAGGATGGCGACGTGCCGATGCCTGCGCTCGGCGACAACGAGTTCTCCCGTCCGGGCCAGCCGTGGCGCGGACTAAAGAAGTCGTGACCATAGTCGCAAGTAGGTGTCTGGAACTGGTCAATAGGTTCCTGCCAGGGGTCGGCCGTCGGGACAATGGCGGCCGACCTTTGTCTTGACTCTCGGGCGGGGGTGTTCTATCATGTGCGCCATGAAATCCGCAATGGCTGCATCGATCATTTCCGTCGCCTGCGCGCTCCATGGCGCTGGAGGGTTCAGCGTGTCCGTTACGCCGCTCGTGCGCATTGACGCCGGTAACGCCGCGCAGTTCACGAATACGGCGTGGCGGGCTGCGGCATGGCGCAACGAGCGCGTCCACGCGACTTTCGTGATCCGAGGCGCGGCGGAGGCGGAAGGGTTCACAGCCCGCGTGGAGCCCGAGACGGCGCGCGACGCGGCGGTCTTCGGCGCGGGCATGGTCCAGGTGCGCTGGGTGCGCGAGACGCTCGCCTCGGCCAGCTACCGCTACCCGTGGGTGTGGGTCGACATCCCCGAGCACAAGGTTGGCGACATTCTCGACCCGTCGCAGCCGTTCGCGCTCACCGACCGCGCCTTCCGCGCCCTGTGGGTGACGGTGAAGACGCCGCCGGACGTCGTACCCGGCCTCTACCGCGCCAGCCTGGCGGTGAATGACGCCGCTGGCGCGGAAGTGCGCTGCGGACTGGCGATAGAGGTGCTGCCGATGAAGCTTCCGCCGCGCCGCAAGATGTACCTGGACATCTGGCAGACGCCATGGACCATCGCGCGCTACTACGGCGTGAAGCCGTTTTCGCCGGAGCACTACGCGCGGATGGAGCCGATCTTCCGCGAGCTGGCGGCGGCCGGGCAGAAGGCCATCACCGCCACGATCACCGACTATCCTTGGAACATCCGCAAGAACATCGACACGCCGCGTTCCATGGTGCGCTACGTCAAGCGGCGCGACGGATCATTCGTCGCCGACTTCACGACGCTGGACGAGTACGTGGCCTTCGCGAAGCGGTGCGGGATCGGTCCGCAGATCCACTGCTACGCCATCGTCAAGTTCCAGAAGCACCGCGACTACTGGTACCACGACGAGACGACGGGGAAAGAGGCGCTCGTCGACTGCGATCCAGGCACGCCGGAATACGAGGCCTACTGGGGGCCGCTTCTCCGCCAGCTCGAAGTACATGCGCGTGAGAAGGGATGGATTGGCGACATCTACGTAGCCCTGGACGAACTGCCGCCGCGCGAAGTGGCCCTGACCGCCGCGCTCGTGAAGAAGTACGCGCCATCCATCAAATTCCAGATGGCGGGGGACGTGAATCCGGCGGACTTCGGAGACGTGCAGATCGACAACTACTCCCAGTCGCTCCGCTTCGACTTCGTCTCGCGCGAATTCCTCGCGGAGGCTGCGCGTCGCCGTAAGCACGGGCTGATCACCACCTACTACATCTGCTGTATCCCCGAGAGGCCGAACAGCTTCCTCACCAGTCCGCTCGTCGAGCAGCGCTGGCTGGGGCTGTTCGCCGCCGCGAAGGGGCTGGACGGCTTCCTGAAGTCAACGAGCCTCCGGTGGATGATGGACCGCGATCCGCTCGTCGACGCTAGCTGCAAGCCGGGATGGGCGCCGGGCGAGTGCTTCCTCATCTACCCGGGGCCGCTCCTTTCGCTCCGCTGGGAGATGATGGTGGACGGCTTCGAGAACTACGACAAGCTGGCCATCCTGCGCGAGAGCGGCCAGATGACGCCACGTGTCCGGAACGCGCTCAGGTGGATCGACTACCAGCGGCTGCTGGAAGGGAAGACGTCCGACCTCGAGCGCATCGTCGGCAACGTCGAGCGCGAGATAGAGAACGCTTCCAGAAAGTGAAGACCGTGTATGAGAGGAGGATGTAATGCAAGTTGACGGAGTATCTTTCAGCAGGCGCGCATTCCTGATGTCTGCGGCGGCGGCCCCGGCACTCGCGATGGAGACTGGCGGCCAGCCCGCGAAGGGCTTCTTCCGCGAACCATCGCGGGACCTGCCGCTCGGGGAGTGCGACGTGATAGTGGCCGGCGGAGGCCCGGCGGGCATCTCGGCGGCGGTGTCAGCGGCCCGCGCCGGGGCGAATGTGCGTCTCTTCGAGATGCACGGCGCGCTTGGGGGCGTGTGGACGAGCGGTTTCCTGGGGTGCCTCATCGACTTCGACAAGTCGGACACGGACCGCGAGATACTTCGCAGGCTGAAGGACATGGGCGTGCTCCTTGACCGCAATCCGCATCGCAAGAACATCAGGGCCACGTCTTTCGTGTATGACCCGGAATGCATGAAGGTGGTCTGCGAGGAGATGTGCACGGAGGCAGGTGTGGAGTTCTTCCTGCACACGGCGGTTGTGGCGGCGCACCGCGACCCCTCGGGGAGGAATATCGAGACGGTGGTGACGGAATCGAAGGACGGGCGGCGCGCTTGGCGCGCGAAGATGTTCATCGACTGCACAGGAGACGGAGACCTCTCCGCGCAGAGCGGATGCGGCTTTGACGTTGGCGGCCCCGGCGGCACGAACGACCAGCCCGCCAGCCTCTGCGCCATGGTGGCGTCACCGCATCCGGACAGAATCGCGCCGTACGTGGTGAACCATCCGTCCAACCTCGACGAAAAAGGTCGGCATGCCGAATCCCCGAAGAAGAAGATGCGCGAGGAGATGATTCGTGCCGGGCTCGCCCCCTCATACTCGATGCCGACGCTGTTCATGGTGCGCGAGGGCATCTACGTGTGGATGATGAACCACGTGTACGGACTGAAGGTGGACGATGCGGCCGGCATCACGCGCGAGACGGTCCGCGTTCGCCGTGAGGTGCTGGAAAGCGCCCGCGCCCTTGCGAAGCTGGGCGGCGTCTGGGACGGCTTCTGCGTGGTGGCCACCGCCGAACAGCTCTGCCACCGCGCGGCGCGCCGCGTGCACGGCCGCTATACGCTCAACGTGGCCGACGTGCAGTCCGGCGCCGTATTCCCAGACGCCGTAACGACGTCCCGCTTCACGGTCGACGTCCATGCCACCACCGCCGAGCGCAACAGGAAGGCCGCCTACGGGACGATGGGCGTGAAGGCGCGTCCATTCCAGATACCCCTGCGCGCCTGCATGGCGAAGGACGTCGACAACCTCTATCTCGCCGGACGCTGCATTTCCGGCGACTTCATCTCGATGGCCAGCTACCGGGTGACTGGAAGCGCCGTCGCCATGGGCGAGGCAGTGGGCCGTGCCGCCGCCCGCGCCGCGGCAGTTGTGCTATAATTCCCGCATGTCAAAACAGATGAACCGCGCATTTCCTCTTATTCTCTCCGCAGCAATGTCCGTTGCGCTTGCGGCGGCGCCCGTGGTCGAATTCGCGAATGAAAAGCCGCGCAAGCTCTCGCGCGGCGCGTTCCTCGATCCCGCCGAGGCCGCGCGCCAAGTGGATGTGGGACCGGACGGACTGACAGTCCACATCGACCGCGCCCGCCAGGACCCCGAGCAGACGTGGTTCGGCGTGCCCGTGATCGGCGCGCGCGGCATCGACTGGACCGACCGCCGCGTGTCGCTGTTCGTGCGCCTCTCCGATCCCGCGCCCGTCCGCCGCGACATCGCGATCGACTGTCCCGACAGCGACAACGAGACGTTCAAGTACAAGCCCGTCTCGGCGCTGGCCCTCGCGGACGGCACGCTGCGCCTCGACTACCACTTCACCGAAACCGGCACCGCGTGCAAGCCGTGGGGCAAGAAGGCGAACGGCAAGATCGACCGTCCTCTGCGCCTCGGCGCCGTGATGCCGACGTTCTCGGGTCCGCTGGCCGCCGGCGACATCACCTTCGTCCGCCTCGTCGTCACCGAGGAGGACCGCGCGGAGGCAACGGTGGAGGCCTTCGACGCGATCGATCCCACGCGCTCTTTCCCCGGTCCGAAGCCGTTCAACGGACCCGACGGCATCCTTCTCCAGATGCCCGCGCCGACAGAAGGCGTGGCGCAGTTGGTCATCCAGGATGAATCCAACGAGGAGTATCTCCGTCTCCGCGCAAAGCTCGTGGATGGCGCGGCCACGTTCGCGACGAACCTTCCGCATGCGCACCGCTACCAGCTCCGTCAGGCGTTCTACTGGCCGAAAGGAGAGAAGGGCACGCGCCCGATCACGAATGGCGTCTTCACTGCGTGCACGCGCACCACGCAGGCGGGCGCGCTCCGCCTCGACGTGGACACGCGCAATCCGCTCCACATCTCGCGCGGCGACGACGAGCGTCCCGTGCTGGTGCTCGCGAACGCCGCGCGCGTGCCGATTGCGGCGAAGGGCGTGCTGTACCTGCGCGACTTCTCGGGCAAGGGTCCCGACGTGTCCGTGGACGCGTCCGTGCCCGGCGGCGGCGCGGCGCGCGTGGACGTGCCGTGGCCGTTGCCGTCGAAGGGCATCTGGTTCGTGACCGGCGAGCTGCGCGCGGCGGACGGTTCCACGGCGCGGCTCGAAACGCGCTTCGCCATGCTGGACCGCCACGAGATCGGGCCGATCCTTCCGAAGCCGAAGTTCCGTTTGGGCATCAACTACCACGCCGCGCGCTTCGCGCCGAAGGACTTCGCGTTCACGCTCGACGCACTCGTCGCCTGCGGGTGCAAGCTCGTCCGCACGGGCGGCTTCCACTTCGGATCGGTCGAGACGAACGAGAACGCGTTCGCGTGGGAGAAGCCCGATCGCATCCTGCGTGCATTGCGCGCGCGCGGCATCTCAATCGACGCGAACCTCTACACCGTGCCGCGGTGGGCGCGCAAGCCGGGCTACGAGTCCGTAGCGAAGCACCGGCGCGTGGCGTCGATTCCACCGCGCGACGGACTCTTCCGTGACTACTGCCGTGCGGCCGCCGCGCGCTACGGCACGAGGATCGACTACTACGAGATGGGCAACGAGTGGGATCTCGTCCCGCCGGAAGTACTGCCGATCCCCGAGGCGCTGCGCGTCCAGCGCGAGGGCTGGGAGGGCGTCAAGGCGGGGTGTCCGGAGGCCTGCGTGATCCCGAACGGCTGGACGGTTCCCGACTCGGGTAGCTGGAACGGGCGTCCGCCCACGAACCCCGGCATCAACGAGGCGTTCGCCGAGCAGGCGCAGGGCTGGTACGACGTGCATCCCGTCCATCTCCACAGTCACTTCGAGGCGTACGAGCGCGCGCTCCAGCGTCGGCTGTTCCCGTTCTTCAAGCGCTACGGGATCACGAAGCCGTGGTACTCTAACGAGACGGCCCTCACGACGGTGGGGGGCATGGAGGACGTGGCCGCGCGGACGGTGTGGAAGAAGATCCTTTATGCCTGGGCGTGGGGATCGACGGACTACATCTGGTACAACCTGCGCGCCACTGGGTGGCGCGCGTCCGACCCCGAGCAGGCCTACGGTCTCATCACGGCCGACTACTATCCGCGCGCCACGTACTGCGCGTTCTCCGCGCTCGCGGCGCTTCTGGAGGGCTTCGATCGCGATACGCGCCTGATTGACGAGAAGACGCGCCACGTCTACCGCTTCCGCAAGGGCAACGAGATCGTCGTGGCGGGCTGGGACGCGGGGCTCGGCGCGTCGGCGGCTATCCCGTTCCGCACGGACGCCGCGCACGTGGAGGCGTGCGACCTCATGGGTAACCGCGCGCCGTGCGCGCTGCAGGACGGCACCGTCACGTGGGCGTTGGGGACAGACCCCTCCGCCATTCGTTTCGTTGGCGCGACGTTCGCCGAACCGGACGCCGCCGCGCTCGCGGCTTTGCCGATGCCGATGCGCCGCGTGCAGGCGATTCCCGCCGACGTGCCCGGCCGCGCGCCGGACTTCGTCTTGGACAATTACCGCGACATGAACGACTACTACAAGGCCGACCCCGCGCAGGTGGCGCGTTGCTGGAAGGGTGTGGACGACCTCTCCGCCAAGGTGTGGCTCGCGTGCGCAGACGGCACGCTGCGCGTGCGGGTGGAGGTGACGGACGATGTCCATACACCCGGCGACGCCGTGGAGGTGGAGGTCCAGACGGCCGCAGGTGTCATGCGCAAACCACTCTCAGCGCCCGTGCGCGAAGGGTCCGTCACGCGCTACGACTGTTCGTTCCCGCTGGCGGATTTGAATATCGCCCCGCCGGAGGTCAAGTCGGGATTCGGCTTCTCGTTTCTCCTGCACGAGGACGACGGCCAAGGCCCCGACGGCGTGATGACCCTTCCGCCAGCTACGCTTGTCAAAGAGTGAGAGGGCCACCCAAATGAGAACACAGCACGGAACAATTCTTGTGGCGGTGGTTGCGCTCGCCGTCGGCGGTGTGGCGGGATGGTTCGCGGCGGGGACGTGGGGAGGTGCGGCGGGCAGGGGGCTGCCCGCCCTACCAGACGACGGCGCATGTTGTGATGTCAGTAGGGAGCGATCACCGAGCGCGCCAGACGGTAGGGCGCGTCGCCCCGCGACCGCCGCCGCCAAGCCCCGGCGCAAGGCACTGATACGCTCGTCGGCGGATGCCGAGGTGCAGAAGCGGATTCTTGAAAACAAAATAGGCTATCTCGAAAAGTGCATCGCGGCGGCGAAGGGTGGCGATGCCAAGCCCACCCCAAAAAAGCGCGAGACAAACGCCGAGCTGGTTGAGCGGCTGATGAAACTGCCGACAGAGAATGAACGCTGGACGGCGCTCATGCGTCTCGACAGGAAAACCAACATGTCGTTTACGCTGGGCGAGATGAAGCGGCTCTGTCCTGAACACACGGAACTTGCCCTGTCAGAGCCTCCTGGCTGGCGGGATAAAATGGCCGAAGTCGCCGCAAGGCGCATCGGCATCCTCGACGCATTCGATCCGTCCGGACTGAACGAAGAGGAGAGAAAAGTTCACACAGAGTTCATGGAATTTCTCGCGGAATGTCCAGAAGCCTTTGCGAACATGATAGACCAAAACGATTCAATGACGATGGGAGAAGTCTGGGAGTGTATAGAAAAGGTGGTATTGACCCTCAAACGAGGAGCGGAACTTGTCAAGAAGGAGCGGGAGATGCTCATTTCGCAGACGGTCAAGAGCTTTGAAATTCCCGATGGGGACGCGGTGGAACTGCGTACGACCTTAGACGATGTGCGGGACGTCACCAGGTTTATGTATTTCGAGAAAAAGGATTGATGACCATGTTGGGGAGAAAAGAAATTGTCGTCGTTTTCATCGCATGTGCCATTGGCGCGGCGGCGGGATGGTTCGCAGAGCGGGCGTGGGGAGGTGCGGCGGGCAGGGGGCTGCCCGCCCTACCAGACGCGGACGCATGTTGCAATGGCGGTAGGGCGGACGCGACGAATGGTAGGGCGAGTCGCCCCGCGACCGCCGCAAAAAAGCCAAAGGTGGCCGAAGCCGAGCTTGCGGCGTTGCGGGGCACGGCTGCATCGCTTGACAAGGAACTTAAAGATCTGCTTGATGCCCGAGAGAGAAAGGCCAAGGCGGATGTGCAGGAGAAGGGCGGCGACGATTCGAAAAACGACAAGCCTGAAGTATCCGAGGATGAAGCGTTGGAAAAATGCGAGACGTACGGGGAGCTGAAACGACGTTATCCAAATGTGTGGAAGCAGTGGCACGGCAAAATGTCAGGGCATGCCAAGCGCGTTCTCGAGAAATACGACAACTGGAGAACGCGCATGTCGGAGCTCGACGTTTCGTCCATGACCGATGAGGAGCGGGAGAGCCACGCGCGTATGATGGAAATCTACGAGCGGAAGCATGCCCTTATGCGCGAGACCGAGCTTTGCGGGGATGACGAAATGACGGTTGCGCGGTTCAAGGAAAACAGAGACGAGATGTATCGGCTTGCCGAAGAAGGGCGAAAGCTCATGGCAGCCGAGCGCAATGCGCTTCTGCGCATCACGGCGGAGAACCTTGGCCGTCGGCTTGGGTGGCAGGAGGCGGACACGGCGGAGTTCGCGGAGACGCTTCGCGCCGTCGGCGATGCGACTTCCGGCGACATGACGAACTGAAGCAAAACAACCAAAAAAGGTTGCGGACAAGCTCCTTGATTTGCGGCCTGCTTGAATCAGACGGCGAAAAAGTGTATACTACATCTGTTTTTCTTCG
>CAMPAF010000083.1 GCA_946631535.1 uncultured Verrucomicrobiota bacterium | reverse complement strand
AAATCCATCGAAGCGATATGCAGAAGACAGATAAAGCGCGGGCGAGTTAGCCCGCGCACCTCTCTCAAAGTTGTTTTTACCAGTTGTTCTGGTTGTTTCCAATCTCAAAACGCATGGGTGAGAAATGCAGATGCGCCCGCTTTTGAGCGCTGACGGCGTACGGCGCGTATGGTATACTACTCGCGACATGGAAACGACAGAGACAGAAAGCGGGCCGTCGCGGATGGTGGCCATCGTGGGGCGGCCGAACGTAGGCAAGAGCGCCCTCTTCAACCGCATCGCGCGGCAGCGCATCGCCATAGTCTTCGACCAGCCAGGCGTCACGCGCGACCGCGTGGCGCGCGAGGTGGAGGCGAACGGACGGCGCTTCCTGCTGGTGGACACCGGCGGGCTGGCGTTCGAGCGGACGCCCGGCTCAGACGACCCGTTCGCCGCCGAGACGCGCCAGCAGGCGGCAGTCGCCGTCGCCGACGCGGCGGTGTGCATAGTGGTGACGGACGCGCGCGCGGGCGTGACGCCGCTCGACGAGGAGGTGATCCAGCGCGTGCGCGCCTCCGGCGTGCCGTGCGTGATCGCCGCCAACAAGTGCGACCGCGCGGAGGACGACGAGCGGGCCGACGAGTTCCTGCGCTTCGGCATGGACGTTTACCCGGTCTCCGCCGAGCACGGGCGCGGCGTGGCGGCGCTCGTGAAGCGCGCAACGGAGCAGCTGCCCAAGCCGTCCGAAGGCGACGACGCGGCGAAGCCCCTTCGCGTGGCGGTGGTTGGCCGCCCGAACGCCGGCAAGAGCTCATACATCAACCGCCTGCTCAACGCCGAGCGCGTGATCGTGAGCGACGTGGCGGGAACGACGCGCGACGCCGTGGACGTGCCGTTCACGATCGGCGAGGGACCGACGGCGCGGCACTACGTGCTAGTGGACACCGCAGGCATGAAGAAGCACACGCAGATGTCGAAGACGTCCGTGGACAACTTCGCGCTCTTCCGCAGCGAGAAGGCGATAGAGGAGGCAGACGTGGTGCTCCTCGTCCTGGAGAGCGAGCTTGGGCCTACGAAGCAGGACATGCGCATCGTCGGGAAGATCCTCGACGCCAACCGCGCGTGCGTGATCCTGATGAACAAGTGGGACCTGGCGCACGCGAAGGGAATGAAGGAGGCGGACGCGACGAAGGTGGTGCGCGAGATGATGCCGTTCGTGTCCTTCGCCCCGATCGTCTACTGCAGCGCCAAGAGCGGCTACAACATCCGCCGGACTGTTGACGCCATCGACGCGGTGGCGTCGTCCGTGCAGACGAAGATGCCTACAGGCATCCTCAACCGCACGCTCGTGGAGGCCACGAAGCGCACGCTCGCGCCGATGAGGAACGGCAAGCGGCTCAAGGTGTACTACGGGCTCCAGGTGGGGACAGACCCTTTGACGGTGCGCCTCTTCGTGAACGACCCGAAGCTGGTGACGCCGGCATACCAGTCCTACGTGGAGAAGGCGATCCGCGCGCGGTTCGGTCTGGTGGGAGCGCCGCTGAGGCTGTTCCTCAAGGCACGCTCGCGCAAGGACGGCGCGGCGCTCGGCGCCGAGATAGCCGCAGCGAAGCGGACCGGCGGAGAGGGCTGAAGCCTCTTTCTCAGACGAGGCCGCGGGCGACGAGGCACTCAGCGATCTCGACCGCGTTCAGCGCGGCGCCGCGAAGCAGCTGGTCGCCGGAGACGAACATGTCGAGGCCCTTCTTGTCGAGGCGGCTGATGTCCTGGCGGATGCGGCCGGCGAGCACGTCGTACTTGTCCGTCGCGTCGAGCGGCATCGGGTAGACGTTGTTCAGCGGGTCGTCCACCACCTTCACGCCGGGCGCGTCGTTCAGGATCGCGCGCGCCTCCTCGGGCGTGATGTCCTGCTCGAACTCCAGGTTCAGCGACTCGGAGTGGGCGCGCGGGATCGGCACGCGCACCGAGGTGCAGCTCAGGAGGAGATCCGGCGCGTGGAGCATCTTGCGCGCCTCGTTGCGCATCTTCAGCTCCTCGAGCGTGTACCAGTTCGTCTCGTCGAACTTGTCGATGTGCGGGATGAGGTTGTTCGTGAGCTGGTGGGCGAACGCCTTCACGGTGAGCGGCTTGCCTGCCACCATCTCGCGCATCTGCTCCTCCAGCTCGGCCATGCCGGCCGCGCCCGCGCCGGACGCCGCCTGGTACGTGGATGCCACGAGACGCTTCAGCCCCTTGGCCTTGTGCAGGGGGGCGACCGCCTCGAGCATGATGGCCGTGGTGCAGTTCGGGTTGGCGATCACGCCCTTGTTCCAGTCGAGGTCCTCGGCGTTCACCTGCGGCACCACGAGCGGCACGTCGGGGTCCTGGCGGAACGCGCGCGAGTTGTCGATCATCTTCGCGCCGGCGGCCACCACGGCGTCCTTGTACTCGATAGAAGCCGTCGTGCCGCCCGCGAACAGCACGATGTCGAGTCCCTTGAAGCTGTCCTTCGTCGTGGGCAGGACGTGGAACGTCTCGCCCGCGATCACCTCGTCGCGCTCGCGGCTCGCGAACACCTGTATCGCCTTGGCGGGAAACTTCCGCTGGCGGAGAACCTTGACCATCTCGGCGCCCACGGCGCCGATTCCCACGAGACCGACATTGTACTGCTTGCTCATCTTTGATTCCTTTTGGGCTTTTGCCCCGAAAAACGGCACATATTTTACCAAAAAACGCGGGCATGCGCAATCGGCAGACCACCATAAATGACGGAAACGGAAGATGAAAAGTAAAACATCGGGTATAATCACCGCACGACAATGACATCTTGCGGCAAGATGCAGAATTCCGGCGGCGCGACTACCGTTACCGGAAAGTTCGTGAAGCGGCATGCGGATTCGGCGCAGGTTCCGAATAGCCATATGGATTCAGGTGATACGTCTGGTGGCCATACTCCAGGCTCGATTGCGATGCGATACCCGTCCTCCAGATAAGGCAACACGGACTTGACCGACCACTCCGCATCATGGTACACGAACGGCATTTTCGCGCCTTCCTTCACCACGTAGCCGTGCCGAACCCTCGGCACATCCGCCGTTGGCACAAGAAGCAACACGGCAACAATGGCGCACACGCTTAAGCCTACGAAACGGCAAGAGTGCCGCTTCGTCCAAGAAAGGCGTAATCCCATTACGAGATATGCCGCGAGGAGCATACACGACAACGTAAAATTCGTGACGCCCAGCCCGCCCATCTCCGACCAGTCGAGCAATACGTGCCAATCGAACACGCTGGACATCCACGCCGAGACGGACAACCCGGCAAACGCCGTCCACAACGAGCGGTGGCACATGGGGAAACGGGCGTCCCGCCAATTCATGCCAACACCACAGATCGCCACCACCACAAAAGTCAACCACGCGCCACCAGCAATCCAGCCGTATTCGGCAAGTAACGTCAGATGCGAGTTGACAAGCGTACGCACCTCGATGTCGTCGAGAAGGAAGGTCGAAGCGAGAAGTCCGGAATGGCCATGTCCCACGCCCCACGGGTTCGCCGCCGCGAGCTTCAGCCCCGCCCACCAGATTCTCGGACGATTCAGCGCGGCGGCGTCCTGAGTGAACCGCCCCGCCACGCCCCCGACGACGGCAGCGACCACAAGCAGCCCCAGCACAACAAGCAACACCCACCGGGAGGGCCGCGCTTGTCGCGGCCTTGTTTGGGAGGGCCGCGCTCCCGCGCGGCCGAGCCACGCCCACGCCACCGCCTCCAATGCGGCCACGACGAACCCAGTACGCGAGTAGGTAAGCGCAAGCGCCGCGAACAGTCCGCCTGTAACGAGCCAGCGCACCACCGACACCAACCTGGATGGGCACACTCCTGCGCGGTCGAATCCCCATACGAACGGCAGCAGAGCGCAGATGGCCGCTGCCGCGTGGTTCGGGTTATGGAACCCGAACCCCCATCTCACCAGCCCGTCATACGTGAACTCCATCACCGCCAGAGCCTCTTCATCTCTTCGGTGTAGAGCGGGTTGCGGAATTCCGGATCGATCTGCGCGAGCGGGCGCACCTGCCACGTGTCGTCCTCGCCCCAGGCGCGCGGCCAGCCGCCGCCCTGCGCGAACGCCGTGAGCCACGCGCGGGCGAGTACGAGGACGCGACCGTCAAGCTCGTGTCCACTTGGATATGTTTTCACCAGCACGTGCCCGCCGGCCTCGCGGCGGGCATACGCAAACTGCCGACTGATGCGGAGACGATCGGCGTCGCCTTCGCCGCACGTCACGAGCGCGGGCGCGAACGGCGGTGCGTTCGTCTCAGGATAGACGCCGCACCCGTGCGCGCCCCACGCAGCCACGGAGCCCTTCATCCAATCCGAAAACAAAGCCGCGCATTGCCCGCCCGCCGAATAGCCGTAGAGTATGACGGGAAGAGGCTTCAGGTCATAGCGGCGCCGCACCGCGTCGAGAGCGCGGTACACGACGCGCCCCGTACCGCTTTGTGGCTGCCAATAGCCGTCGCCGGAGAACGACGGCGAGACAAGGAACAGTCCGTTTTGATCAGCCACATCGTCGAAACCGAACGCCTCCAGCGTCTTTTCGGCAGGCCAGTCGCGCCCGCCGAAGAGCACCGCCACGCGCGAAGTGGGCGTGTATGTTTCCGGCACACGGCAAATGAACGGCACCCCTTCGACAGCGAAACAGGAAAAACGGGCGTCCCGCCCGTTTACGGCCACCCGCGCACTTGGAGAACGGGCGTCCCGCCCGTTCATCCCTTCCCGCCCCCACGCTTCGGCAATGGCGCGACTTGGTAGCTCCACTTGATCGTCAAACGGTACGCTCGCCGCCTCGGATGATTCCGCCGGCCAGTACACGCCCTCCGGCTCGTCACCGACGAAGCGGCAAGAGTGCCGCTTCCCCGAAACGTCGCCCTTCGGGGAAGCGGCGCTCACACCGCTTCTTCCCGCCTCCCCCAACTCGCCGCATCGTATCTCGTGCCAATGCCCCAGGAACGCCCGCGCGAGCGTGAGCGAGCCTGGCGGCACATCGTGCGGATGGTTGGGAAACGACTTCCAGATGACGGGCTGTCCGACCTTTCGGGCCTTCGCCACGAAATCGCGGCTCAGGATGTCGCGCGCCGCGTCCGCGTCGCCGCACGTCACGAGGCCCGGCACGCCCTTCATCCGCGCGGACGGCTCGTGGAACACGCCGCAGGCATGGCTTACCCACGCGCAACACAAATCGGGCCGCCACGCGGCGAACAGGTTGGCCGCCTGGCTCCCAGCGGAGTAACCGTAGTAGAGCAGCTTCGACGTGTCGATGTCGTACGACCTCTTGATTTCAGCAAGCGCGGCCAGCAGGGCGCGGCCCGACCACGTCTGCGGATTCCAGTACCGGTCGTCCTTGAACCCCGGCGCGACAAGGAACACGCCGTGCCGGTCGGCCCACCGCGCCCATCCGATCGCGTTGGACACCTCGTTGCTCCCCGCGCAGTTCCGCCCGCCGAAGATCACGAGCGTCCGCCACGTCCGCCCCTTCGTCGCCCCATACCCCTCCGGGACTCGGTACCACACCTTCGGCGCGGGGTTGTTCGCCGCCCGCGTGCGCACCGTTACGTTGGACACGATGGCCGAGGAGGCGTGGAGTGTGACGGCAACACACATTAATCTCAGCATGAACAGTTGGTAGATATTGGGGGATAGAATCATAAGCGGCACAATCCATCCTGTATAAGTTTAAGTTGAAAGAATATCATACCCTATTTTATGTCAATCAACCACTTCGGCAGCAAAAAGCAGTTATCAATTGTCCTTAAGGCCTACGTCAGTTATAACTTCCATTATAGGCGTAAAGAACACTAGAAAAAATTCATCAGTTGTATGTGACCCTAGATGAGTCAAGCTATGTGCTTTATCCTTTACACCAAAACTCGTATGACTTAACCATGAACCAGTATCCAGCATCGCTATCAAACGCTTAGGATAGTCAAAGCAATAAAATTTTGAAATATCACCTTGTTTGCATAATGATAAATAAATACGTCGCAACCCGAAAGCCCTACCATATCGTGTGTATCTATAGTTTGGCAATCTATCATTGAGAGCCCACCATTTTTGCTTCATTTCTAAAGAGCAAATGATTTCTTTACTTTTATTTCTAGATTCAGACATGTAACCAATGTAACACTTATCCTTATCTTGCGAATATACCACAGTAAATACACTAAATGCCTCAATCCCACGAAACTCCAACAGTGTTTCTATATTGCTAATAGCATGTCTCTCTTTCAATAATGCCAGTCGCTTCGTTCGTGTTGAATCAAGAAATTGTATGTCGCGTATGATATCTAAGCTTACGTATCCATGTTCGAATTGATTCGTATCCATACAAGTTTGCAATCCAGCAGAACATGAGAAAAACGCATTCGCACTGAATATCAATATGATTTTTTTCATTCTCTTACCCTCCAACACCTCCAAGCTCCTAAATCTGGCAACCCTTCCCACCTTTGATTGTTCCTAAAATAATTGTAGACTGCTTGATCTGCATCAGAATTTGATCTGCTCAAATTGAAACCCCAAGCTCGTTTAAATTCGCTTTCAACGATAGTCAATATCTCTGCCGCACTACGGCTACCATCATCTAGAGAATAATCCAGTAATAATGCAGACATATCGCTCAAAACTTTTGTAAAAAAAACATTTGCATGTGCTCTTTCATGAGCTTCTATAGCCTCATACACGTTATTTTTTCCCCCTGAATCGTCGTTATTGTAGTAATGAGGACAGTATCGCGTCTCCTCACCGGACTTAAATTCATGATCCTTTTTCGCATTTGAAATATTAATGTAAAGATATAAATCAATAAAGACCAAACCCGTTTGATCCACAATCACGTTCTTAGAATTTACGTCAAAGATTCCTCCGTAGTCGTTACCACCCCCGCTCCCTATACTCAAACCGCCAGCAGAATAAACTCTGGCATAAGACTGATTTGGATCTAAACTAGTGAGGTCTATATGATTTAAATCAAAACACCGAATAAGAAACGTTCCAAGAGGATCCAATGTCATAATTACGTTATTCCCACAGTACGCCAACCGATTCCAGCCGTCTGGATATCCAAGCGGATCGGCGGTCTGCCACTTGCCGAGGCCGGGGCGATAGTTGCGAAAGAGGAAGGCGTAGCCGAGGCCGTCAACATGCGGCTTGCCGGTGAAAAGCGTATCTGTCGCGCCGGAGTGCGACCCTCCCGAAACGGAATCGCCGAATGTAGTAAGGGAAACAGCTGCGTAGCCCCCGTCACCGTCGGCGCCGAGCGTCGTTCCGAGGATGTCGCTGAACATGACGCCGTCCTTGGACGACAGGATCGGGCTGCCCCCGTTGGGGTGGGGTTCGTTCAGGTAGGAGGTGGAGCCGCGCCTGACGAGCGCGAGACCGTCCCAGAGGAAGGATTCGGTTTCGGCGGCCAGAGGGCTGGCCGCCCTACCGGTTCCGGCCGCGACGGAGCGCGGCCCTCCCGTGCGGGTCGCGGTGGCGAGCTGGCCGTCGGCATGGTAGGTGAAGGTGTGCCGCTCCTTGCCCTCGGTCACGGACAGCACCTTGTCGAGATAGCCGTAGCGGTAGGTCTTTGAACCTTCCTTCACGAGGCGGCCCGCCGCGTCGTAGGCGTACTTCGTCACCGTTCCGTCGGGGGCCGTGGAGCTGACGAGCTGGTTCGCCTCGTCGTATCTGTACGTTGTCTTCTTCCCGCCGATCTCCTTCTCGAGGATGTTCCCCGCCGGATCATAGGCGTACCGCTCGCACACGGTCCCGTCCAGCGCGACCACCTTCAGGAGCTGCCCCTTGGCGTCGTAGAAGTACTTCTGGGAGATGCCGTTCGCAAGGCGCGCGACGATCTTCCCGTCCTTCCCGTACCAGTAGCGCACGTTTGAGAGAACCCCCAGCGAGCCGGACAGCGTCTTGTCCGCAAGCCGCCCGTACTTCGTGTACGAGAACGCGATCGTGCGCCCGTCGACATCCTGCCGCGCCACGCGCCCCGCCTTGTCGTACGAATACCTGACGCCCTTTCCGTCGGACCTGATCTCCGCGAGCCGCCCGTACCTGTCGTATGTCCGCGTCTCCTCGGAGATCACGTTGCCCTCCGCGTCCTTCGTGACGCGCTTCGTGCGCTGGCCCCAGGCGTCGTAGGCGTACGAGGTCGTCACGCCGTCCTCGCACTTCTCCGCGAGATTCCCGAAGTGGTCGTAGGCGTACGTCTCGACCGTCTTGCCGCGCGTGTGCTTCGCGAGCCGTCCCCGCGCGTCGTAGGCGAAGGACTCCACCTCGCCCGGACCGTAGACGATCTTCGCCACGCGGTCGAACTTGTCGTATTCCCTCTTGATCGTGCGCCCGGCCTTGCCGTCCTTCGACGAGACGATCTCCTTCAGAAGTCCGTAGTCGTCGCGCACGTAGTCCGTGAGCTGACCAGCAGCGGTGGCGCGCGAGGCGATCCCGCCCGCGTCCCACCCGAACTGGATCTTGTGCCGGTTCTCGTCCAGCACCGACGCGAGCCGCCCCGCGCCGTCGTAGGCGTAACCCACTTCCGACGCATCAGGAAATATCTCCTTCGCCACGCGCCCGAACGCGTCGCGCTCGTACTTCTTCGTCCGGCCGTCCTGGTCAGTGTACGAGACAGGACGCCCCGCGCCGTCATATTCCACCTCAACGGACTGCGCCAGCTCGTCACCCGCGCGACGGTCAATCCTCGCCACAAGTCCGGCGGGCGTATACGAGCACGTCGTCACGATCCCGTCAGGCGTCGTCGCCTTGACGGGCCGTTTCCACCTGTCGTACTCGAACGCCGTTGTCCTTCCGAGCGAATCCGTGACCGAGGCGGGGCGACCCCACTTCGTGTATTCGATCTTCGCCTCTCGCCGTCCGTCGGAGAGCCGCACGGGGCGACGTTCCCTGTCGTATGCCGCCGTCGCGGTGCGCACGGCCTTGCCGTCCGCGTCGAGCATCGACACCGACACGGGGTTCCCCGCCTTGTCGCAGGCGAACGAGCGCACCGGCTCCTCGTCCGCGCTTCCCGCGATCCTGCGCGTCTCGCGCACGGGATGTCCGGCGTCGTCCCATTCGAGGTTGACGTCGTTGCCCAGCCTGTCGCGGACGCGCGTCGGGCGGCCCGTCGCCTTGTCGTAGCGGAACGAGACCACGTCCCGCCCCTTGCCGTCGACCACCTTTCTCACCTTGCCGAGATACGCCACGTCGTAGCGCATGAAATAGTAGATCGTGTGCTTCCTGCCCGTGAACTCCGTGATGCCGAAGACGCCCGTCTTTCCGTCGAACGAGTAACTGGCCGTGCGGCCCGCCAGGTCCGTCACCGACACGACGCCGGTCTTCTTCCCGTAGGCGTAGGTGTAGGTGTTGTCCGCGAGGAGCCGCCCCGCGATTCTGCCCGTGTGCTCCACCTTGCTCTTCGGCTGCGCCGAGCGGATGTTCCGTTTCCGGTCCGCAAGCGTCTCGTTCTGCACCTTAAGCTCCTCCACGTGCGCGCCCTGCGAGATGCGGGAGAGGTAGTTGCCCGCGTAGCCGAACGTCTCGGCGTCCAGGTTCGCTATCTGGAGCGAGACCAGGCGCGGACGCGCGGCGGGGACGATCTGTCCGTCGATCGTCTTGGGGAGGATCGCGAGCGGGCCGTTCGCGTAGGCCAGGCGCGTCTCCACGCCGTTGACCTTCACCGACTCCGCAAGGCCGTTGGCATCGTAGGCCAGTTCCACGAACGCGACGCCGTCCTGCGATATCGAGACCGGGCGCCCCGCCTTGTCGTAGGAGAACGAGATCGACCGGCCCGACGGCGCGTCCACCCGAGAAAGCCGTCCGTTGCGGTAGGCAAGCGTCCAGCCTGCGCACGCCCGCTTGCCCGTGAACGTCCAGTCGCCCGTCTTCGCGGGGCTGGACGAGGCCGTGTCCGCCTCCCAGTCGGCATAAGGCGCGTAGAAGCCGCGTCCCTTCCTCGCCTCCTCCCAGAGGGCCACCCTCACGGCGTCCTTCGGCAGCTTCTCCTTCTTGGGATGGAACTTGATCTTCTCGCCCCAAGGCGTCGTCCACAGGACGCCGTCCTTGTCCCACGCGGCGGACGACTCCAGCTGCGGCGAGCGCCAGGCGTAACCGAATATGCCCGTCCTCTCCGATGCGGACTCGTAGACGAGCTGAACGGGCCACGCCAGCTCGGGCGTGAAGTTCGCCGTGCCGAACGAGCGCCCCACCACGAACCCGTCCTCCGTCAGCGACGCCCGCCCCGCCAGGAGCGGCTTCGAGAGGAACGTCGGCCCCTCCGACGCAAACGCGCTCGCGGACAGAACCCCGACAACAGCTAACGCTACATTCCTTAACAACTTGTGCATCTACCACCTCTTTTCGATTTTGCAAAGAGGTTAGCACATGGGTACCTGCCTGTCAAGGCAGAACGTGAATTTACAAATTGGGCCCATTGGGCGCATCTGCGCTTCTCACCCATGCGTTTTGAGACTGGAAACAACCAGAACAACTGGTAAAAACAACTTTGAGAGAGGTGCGCGGGCTA
>CAMPAF010000082.1 GCA_946631535.1 uncultured Verrucomicrobiota bacterium | reverse complement strand
CGGCGTCCACGGCCGCGTTGATGGCCAGCTCGTCCGGCGTGAGCACGCGGTCGTAGAGACGGAAGGCGTTGCACGTGCCGATGAACGTGACGCTGCTTCCGCCCCGGAAGTCGCCGCCGATACAGCTGTTGCAGGTGTTCGTGCGATTGACGATCGGCATCTCGCTTTGCGTCGTGTCGGAAAAGGTTCCCAGCACGGCGTTCCGCCAGAGTCCGCGCTCGGTCGGCGCTGTCGTGAGGGCCAGCGTGGCGGAATCGCCGTTACGAAACGCGACGGTCGCCGCCGTGGTGTATTGATTCAGCGTCGAGTTGTTTTCAAGCCCGTGCAGGAAATGGAGGCGCAGCGCGTTGGACGTCGTCCCCGAACCGTTGCCCGTGTACTCCATGTTGACGCCATAGTTGACGGCGTACTGCCCGAACAGCACGCCGCGCCCCGTGGTCGCGCGCGTGCCCGTGAACTCCATCGTGAACGTCTCGGAACCGGTGACGGCGGCGACCCCTGGCCCAATCAAGATGGGGTTGTCGACGTCACCCGTACTCACCCAGCCGTTCGCCGTCCACGTGATGCCGCTGCCCACCGTGCCGTCGTTGCCGTGGCCGGTGAGGTCCACCCACGTCGCCGCGTTCGGGTCGTGCACGCCCGCGCCCGCGTTCTCGACGCCGTCGTAGCACGCCGCCAGACCCTTTTGGATGTACGAAAAGGCATTCAGCCCCTCGCCACGAGCAGGGAGAATCACGCTTGCCGCGGCCACTGAAAATACCGGAAGGGCCGCGCTTGCCGCAACCTTGACCGCCCGTCTAACCATCGTATTTTGTGACATGCTGCAATTCCTCATTTTTCAAGACTTGCCGATATCATACCATTTATGCCCATATCGTTCAATCGCAAATTTCGGCGGGGAGGGTCGCCGTGCGCATCTCCGTTTTTCACCGAGCCTCCTTTGTAATGGAAACAACTTGAACAACCGAAAAACAACTTTTCATTGGCGCGCGGGCTAACTCGCCCGCGCCCATTTGTCGATCCTTAGGCTATAACGATTCCGAGAGTGAGAACGTTCAAGGTGTGCCCGTAGGACAAAGTTGTTTTTGAAAGTTGTTCTGGTTGTTTCCAAAACTCAATACGCATGGGTGATTTACGGAGATGCGCCCAGTGTCGCCATCTGGACGGCGGACGGCGATGGAACGCCGTCCCTACCGGACAATTACCGCCGTGCTGCCGCTCAGGCCGTTGTAGACAAGCCTTGTGCCGCCGTCCTCGATCGTCACCGTGCCGTGACGGGACGCGTTGACGAACTCCACGTTGTCGACGAGCCGCTGGAGGGACTCCGCCGAGGCCGTCGCGCACGAGAGGAGCGTCTGCTTCCGGCCCTTGCGGTCCGCGTCGAACGCAGAGGCATCAATGACGAGCTTCGAGGGAACGACGGCATAGGACTGGACGCTCTCGTCCGCATCGGGGACCACGGTCACGCCGCCCGCGGTCGTGATCGGCGTCGCGGCGAAGCCGTTCGCCGGAAGCGTGAACCGGAGTTGCGCGCCCGCGCGCAGCTTGATCGAGTCGGCGTCCGTGCCCGTGACGGCAACGTTCGCCGCCGCGCCGGACACGTGGAAGTAGTCGTTCGAGCTGCAGCGTCCGTTTTCTTTCGATCCGACATAGAGGCCCTTGCAGCCGGACAGCGTCGAATCGTCCACGTGGATGCCGCTGTACGACGAATCGCCGGTCGCGCCAATCTCGACCTTCGCGGATCCCGCGGCGAACGTCGAGCCGCCCTGCACGTTCAGGACACAGTTCGTCGAGTTGATGTCCTTTCCGCTCGCATACCGCGCCACGCCCACGAAGAAGCGACTCATTGCCGAGAGCGTCACCGTGGCGCGGTTCCGCACCGTCATAGACGTGCCGGGGCCGCCCGATCCCTTGTACGAGACGCCGACGCCGAACCCCGTGCTCTTGAGCGTCAGCGACGCGTTGTCCACGACCATCCGCGTGCTGTTGCCGCCAATGTCCTCGAAGCTCCGCCCGATGCAGCCGAGGTAACAGCCGACCGCGCCGAAGTATTCGGAACTGGAGGGAATGGTGACGGTCGCGCCGTCGCTGATCGTGAAGTCCACGTCGCGGTGGATCCAAAGGTCGTTGATGTTGGCCGTCGTTCCCTCGCCCGTGATCTCGATCTGCATCCTGTCGTACACGCCGGCGGGATAGCTGCTCGTCCGGTCCTGCTGGGCGTAGGCACGAATCCCCTTGCAGGCGAACGTCGCGCCGCCCGCCACGCGCAGGCTCGTGAACGGACCCGCCATCGTGATGTCCTTGCGGATCGTCACCGTCGTGCCTGGCCCCACCACGCTGAGCGAACCCGCGCCGTTTCCAAACGGCGTCGTAAAATCGCTCGTGTACCCGATCCATGCATCCTTTCGGTCGACGATGAGATCGGAAGTCGCGCCCAGCCTGAATTCCTCGGCCTGGAACGTGCCGTTGGTGAGCGAGAGGCGGGCAAAGCGATCCGAAGAGTAGCCGTATGTTCCCTGCGCCTCGACGTTGCCCATCACCGTGAGCTTGTGCCCGCCCATGTCCACCGTCGCGTCGATGCGCGGGGTGTAGCTGATGCTGCCGTTGCGTGCGCGCAGCGCGCCGACCGTCTGGTCCTGCCCGAACGTGATCGTGTAGGTGCCAAGCGGCAGCTCCACCGTGTTGTCCGTGCCGGGGAGCGCGACCGCCGCATCGACCTCCCGCCAGTTGCCGAGCGTCTCGAACGTGCCGTCGCCGCCTCTCCACCAGAGCGCGTTCGCGTAGCGCACCTTGTCGATCTTGCTGTTCTGCCACACCCTCTCCCTGGAGAGCTCGCCGTCGTAGAGACGCGTGGCGTAGATGCGTCCCGTGAAGTTCTGCGTGCCGGTAGAGCGCCCGCCAACGCCCACGACACTTCCTGTGCCCCAGTCGTCAAGGTCGTTGTCACGCTTGGGATTGGCCCTCGCCTCGTAAACCATTTTCTCGCCGTCGAGGTATACGGTCGCGTTCGTCGGCAAATTATGGGAGGTCGCGAACGAAAGCGCGTGCATGCCGCCGTACGACTTGGAGAACGGCCTGTCAAACAGCGTCGAATAGACGCCATGGTAGTTATACCATTGGGTACGCCAGGTGCCGAGCACGCAATACTGGTTGATGCCGTTCGAGAAAAGCCATGAGTTGGCGTCGGTTTTCTCGTTTCGGAAGAGGACTTCCAGCGACTTGTAGGTGCGCGTCGTGGTGCCGTAGGCGCCGGATTTGGTCACGCCGGTGCAGAGGAGCGCATTGCCGTCCCACGAGCTGTTGTTGAGCGTCAGGTCCTGCTCGCCGGCGACGAGGTTCTTCCAGATGTTCGTCGTGGAGCTGTGCTGCCCTTCGCCCGCGTTTTCGCTCGCGTCCCAGAACGAGACCATGCCGTCCTTGTCGTACATCGCGGTGGTGTAGAACCTCTTCACGTCGATCGCGCGGTTGCGGGCGATCTCCTCCGGCGTCAGCACGCGGCTGTAGAGACGGATGGAATAGACCTCGCCCTCCCAGCCGTAGTTTGCGCCCGCCGTATCCACCGAACGCCATCCGAGCGTCACGCGGTTGTCGCCGGGGTTCCAGTTGTTTGAATTTGTGGCGTTGACCCTTGGAGCTCCGTCGCAATAGATCTGGGTGACGGCGTTGTTGTCGTCGTACGTCGCCACAACGGCATTCGGCTCGTAGGTTCGCACCTTCGCGTATGGCGTCCTCTTTGCACCTCCGACCCCGTCAAAGTAGATCCATTTGAACGGACTAGAATCGCGTGGGTCGAAGGCGACATACCTCGACTGCGAGCCGCCCCAAAAAAGGATGCGGCTCCACCATGACGTCTCCTTGAACAGGATCTCGATCGTCTTGTACGTGGTGGCGGACTCCGTTCCGTAGGCCGCGGCCAGACCGCTTGTCCGCGTGTTCATGTAGAACGCGATGCCGCGCCGCCATTCCGAACCGCGCCCCGCCACGATCGTCAGGTCGTTGTGTCCGGCGAGGTCCTTCCAGACGGTCGCGTTCGGGTTGTGCGTGCCGGTGCCCTCGTTGTCGATTGCGTCTCACTGCGCGATCAGCCCGTCCTGCACGTAGCTCGCGCTCGTGTAGGCCAGCGCCGGCAAGGCCGCGCTCGCCGCGACCGCCACCAGCCATCCCAACGACCTGTTTCGTGACATGCGCTAATCCTCCTTACGAGTTTTTCTACTTGACCAAGATCCGCGTGCCGACCAGCGGGCCGAAGCGCAGCGCCTTGCCGCCCTCGGCAAGTGCGAGACGCCACTTGCCGTCGTCCGCGAACGGCGTGCCGTCGCTCTGGACGAGCTCCAGCGCCGGCGCGGCGGCGAGCGCCGTATTGAGGCGCGCCACGACCTTGGACTTCCCGTAGGTCTTCGCGTCCAGCGTCTCCGCCTCCGTCACGCGCACCTTGCTCGTCCCGGTGAACGCGAGCGAAGGCGCTGTCAGGAGCGCGCCGTCCGTCCCCGTCCCCTGCACGGCGGCGGCGGACACCTCGAGCGCGCCGCCGGGGTACGCCTGCTTGAACGCGAGCGTGCCGCCCGCGAGGCGCGTCGTGCCCGTGTAGGTGGCGGCGGGGACGACTGTCATCGTGCCCGCGCCCGTCTTCGTGAGGCCGCCCGTGCCGCTCAGCGTGTTGCTGACGGAGAGCGAATGGCCCGCCGTGTCGAACGCCACGTTGTTCGCCGCGTTCGTCGAGTTGAGCGTGGCGTTGATCTTGAAGATCGTGTCCGCCGTCGCGCGGATCGTGCCGCCGCGCAGCGTGCAGGTGTAGGGCGCATTCGGATTCACGCCGTTGCCCGTGATGACGCCGCCCGCGCCCACGTTCAGTTCGCCGCCCTCCATGATGTACGTGCCGTTGCCGGTGGTGCCCTCGCGGCAGTTGACGTCGAGCGTCGTGCAGTTGATTTCCCCGCCCGTCTGGTGGAGCGTGCCCTGGCCGTCCACGGCGACGGCGAGCTTGTATCCCCTGTCGACCGTGAGGACGCCGCCGGAGAGGTTGTAGAACGTGCGCGCCTGCGGCCAGTGCCCGAGGTGGATGCCGCAGTTGCCGCCGCTCGCGTCGACGGCCCCCACCGTCCGCAAGCGCCCGCCCGTCTGGTTGACGATGCCCGTCATCAGGCAGGCAGTCCCGTTCGGCCACTTGAGGTCGCCGCCGTTGCCGGCTTCGAGGTAGGAGAACGTCAGGTCGCTTCCGTCCTCGATGGCGAGGGTGGAGTTGACGTTCGTGACCGTCTGCCGGTCAAGGGAGTTGTAGCGCGATCCCAAGTAGACGTAGCGGGCGGACGAGTCCACCTTCGTGTTGCGGAACGTGTAGTTGCCGACCGCGCCGATGAACGCCGTGTTCGTCATGTGCACGTTGTCGAAGACGAACGTGCCGCCGTCGAAGTTCCAGAAAATGCCGTTCGTGACGGCGCAGTTGGCGAGCGTGTAGGAGTTCGTGCGCTCGTAGACGAAGTTGGAATCCGCAGACTCGCCGTAGATCGACGAGACGTTGCCGAGCGTGCCCGTGGCGCCCTTCCGCACACCGATCGCCACGTAGCGGTAGGCCGCGCTGCCATACTGGGCCAGCTGGCCGCTCCACGTGTTGTTTTCGGTCGAGAAGCGCAGGTGACCTTCGGTCAGGCGGATGCGCCCGTTGCCCGTCAGCGGTCCCGCGAACTCGACCCATGAGGCTTTGCCTTCCTTTGGGTTCGCCCAGACCGTCAGGTTCGAGTTAACCGCGATCGTCCCCGTGAACTTCGCGAGGGCGCTCTCAACATTGTGCCCCTGGCTGATCGTGGACGGCTCCTCCACGAACACGGAGGTGGTCATCGTCTTCGCGTCCCACACGTTCAGACGGCCGCTCCTCTTCAGCACGACCCGGCCGTTGTTCCCCGCCGCACCGAGGCCGTTGCCGCCCAACACGGTGTAGACGGCGTTGCTGGCGATCACCAGCGACTCGTTGCCTTTGAAGGTCAAAGTCGATACGCAAAGCTGGTTCGGGATGTTGGAGACGGTCACGGTGTGTCCCAGCATGTAGAGCGTGCCGACGTCAATGCGCCTCGGCCCGCAGAGCAGCACGTCCGAGTCGGTGCTCATGCCGCCGAAACTCTTGTTGGTGTGGTCCTTGCCCGTATTGACGAGCGCGCCCATGCCGTTGACGCCCGTCCCGTTCGGATGCAGCCACGGCAGCGCCGTGCTGGCGCCCGCGCAGCAGCCGTTCAGGTCGAGCGTCGCGCCCGACTCGATAATGAAGTCCTTTGTGCCGAGGGAGCGCGCGTTGTCCGGCGTGAGACGGATAATCCCTTTCTTGAGCCGGGAATCCTTCGTCCGCGAGAACTGGTTCGTGCCGCCGAGGACGAGCGTCCCGTCGCCGTACTTGTAGAACTGGGCGCCGTCCGTGCGGAGCGACGCGTTGAGGGTCGCCGTCTGCCCCGCCGCAACGGTGACGTTGAGATAACCCGAGCTGCTGTTCGTGATAGAGGCACCCGTCGCCGCGTTGACGACGTAGTTGCTCGCGTTGAACGTAAGCGCGCCCACGTCCACCGCACCCTCCACGGTCACGACGCCGCCCGTGCCGGAGAACACGGCCGTGTCGCCGGCCGTCCACGCGGACGCGCCGCCGTTCCAGTTCAGGGCTGACGCGTCCCAGATGCCGGTTCCGGCATCGTACCACGTCGCGTCTGCGGCCACCGCGCACGCCGCGACCGCCACCAATCCTGCCACCAATGATACTCTCTTCATTCTACATCCTTGCATGGATACCCTTTCGTGTATTTCGTGTGTTTCGTGGTTCAGCTATTTCGTGGTTCAGCAATCCTAGCTCCTCTTTACCTGAAGATGATCACCGTGCCGTCGGAGGCCGCCTCCAGCGTGCCCATGCCCGTCACGAACTCCGGGTGCGTGGACGCGTCGATCGTGCCGATGTAGGTGACGCCGTCGTACTTGACGGGGCCGCACTTCGCCGTGCCCGTGTAGTCGAGCAGCAGCTGTGCGCCCTTCGCGACCTCGAACTTGACGTTGTGCGGAAGCGATGGCGCGGCGTCGATCGTGTCGAGACAGCGCACGAGCGAAACGTTGTCGATGTGCGCGTCGATGTCGGACTTCGCACCTCCTGCCGCCTCGCGCGCGATCTGGTCGGGGCGGCACAGCCCCTCGATGGCGAGCCGCCACGTGCCAGTCGTCGGAATGTTCGCCAGATAGGTGATCTCCATCCAGTTGCGCGAGTAGAGCGTGGGCGTGACCGCGAGGACATTCGTCGTGGCGCCCTGCGAAAGCGACACGCGCACGGGGTTGTTGCCGTAGCCAGGGTCATCGGCACGCGCGCGCACATGCATCGTGAAGCGGTGCAGCCCGGCCTGAGGAACGGTCAGGTCCTGGCGGACGGCCCCCAGGTTCTGGAGGCGCAGACGCCACGTACCCTCGAAGACGGAATATCCCCAGTATTGAGGCCTGTCGGTGTGGGAGACGGGTCCGCCCACCCAGTACGTCGTGGAGGTCGGCGCGGACAACTTGTAGCCCGACCAGCTGCTAGAACCCTCGAAGCTGGGATTGGCGATCAGGTTTCCGTTGTCCATCGTCGGCTCCTTCACGAGCTCGAGGTCGTCGAGCATGCCAATCGCGTTGCCCGCGGCCTGCCGGAGCGTCAGCGTCACCTGCTCGTCCGCCGCCACGGTGAACGCGGTCGGCCACGTCATCCGCGTCATCACCTGCGTCGTGGGCTTCACCGTGCCGAGTTCGGCCGTCGTGCTGTCCCCACGCGTGAGAATAGCCTTGAGGGACGGCGTGCCCGTGTGCCACAAGTCGCTCACCACATAGTTCATGGGGTAACGCCTGGCCAGCCCGCGCAGGCGCCACGTGCCGGGCGGCACCGTGAACGTGGTGGTGGCGATTCCGCCCGTGGAGACGAGCACGAGCGCGGCGGAACCCTGCACGGCGTCGGCAAGCGGGAACATCTGCATGTAGCCGCCGTTGTCGATGGGAATGCCGCTCGTCACCACGCCGATCACGCCGTTCGTGAGTCGGTTACCGCAATACACGTTCGGATTCATCACCGAAAGCGTCCATCC
The DNA here is from genome assembly GCA_946631535.1 of uncultured Verrucomicrobiota bacterium. The sequence goes on along the minus strand of CAMPAF010000082.1, from coordinate 2,652 downwards.
CTCGACCTCGTTGAGCGTGCAGAAGCGCCCGTGGACGTACGGATGATAGAGCGAAATGTCGGTCGTGGGGCGGACCAGCCGGTCGAAGTTTCCGTTCGGGATCTTGAACGTCTCCTCGGTCGTCGGCTCGGCCACACGCACCATCTCGAAGTTGTCCATGAAGAGGCAGGCGTCCCCGCCTGAATCGACCGTCCTGAAGCCGAGAATCCAGTTCCCCGCCGACGGCACCTCGATGCGGTAGCGGTAGCGCTCGAAGGGACGGCACCCGAGCGGCATGTCGCCCACCTTCTCCCGCGTTTCCCATGTGCTGCCGAAATAGATTTCCGCCTGGAGCTGCTGGTCGGCGTAGAAGCAGTTTCTCGACGTGTTGACTCCCGTGTTGCTATATGAGTAGCGGCTTGCGGCGTCGAAGCTCAGCTCGTAGACGCCCGCCGCCGGCACGGAGACGGTCGTGGAGAACGTGCCTGCCCCCACCTGCTGGAGGATGTTCGTGCCGGGGCGCGGGATTTCGATGCTGTCGTCCACCCACTGCGACCATGTTCTGGCGCTGCGCGGCGCCTGCGTGCACATGATGTTGAACGCGCCACTGCGCGACGTCCAGCCGTTGAGCGTGTTGCCGGATGTGACGCCTCTGCGGTCGAATGTCGTGTCGGTGATCGCAAACGGAATTTCCAAATCGGGATTGGGGAATATGGCGCGCGCGCCGCCAGCCGTAGGCCCCGTGGCAAGCACACGCGTCCGCCCCTCCAGCTGGAGGACGGAGCCGAGGTTCGCCGTGCCCATGCCCACCTTGATCTTCTTGACGTTGTTCGAGACGGTGTGGACACGCAGCCAGCCGTTGCCCGTCGTCTGCACCGTCCCCGCGCCCGCATCCGTCGTCTTCGTGCAGGTGACGCCGGAGCGAGGGTCTCCCGTGATGGATGGGCTGGTCGTGCCGTTGTAGTTGTTAAATGCGTACTTCTCGCCCGCGCCGACCGTCAGCGCCGGCAGGTTGCCGCCCTGGAACCGCACCTTGCCCGCGTTCCAGATGAAATCGCCCGTAAAGCCAAGGCCGTCCGTCGGCCCCAGGGCGAGCGTACCGTCGCCGTCCTTCGTCACCGTGCCCGCACCCGCGATCGCAAGCGGCTTCGACACGCTGCCGCCCGCGCCGGACACCGTTGCCGACGCCCCTTCTGCGAGTGCTAGTTCCATACAGACAGGACGAAACGCGAGGTTTTGCTTCCGCTGCGGCAGGTCCCACTTCGCGAGCAGGTAACGCTCCACGGCCGCGCGCTCAGCCTCCTTGAGCTGGTTCGTGAACACGATGACCTCGCCAATGTAGTCCATGCCTTGGCGCCCCTTGAGGATCGATCCTTCCTGGAAACCGCAGTAGCCGAAATTGTTCGCGGTCGGGAGGCTGTCGTGGTAGTCGATCTCCCACAGCTGCCAGGCGCGCTTCGCCGGCGTGAAGCGCGCATCAACCTTCTTGCCATCCAGAAAATATCCCGCGCTGCCCGTCGGCTTGCAGATGTCGGCGCGCGGATAGGCGATGGAGGTGGTGCCGTCGTACGCCATCGTCTCTTTCCCGATCGAGTTCAGGTAGAGGCTGTTGCGTCCGGCGCTGGTGTCCGTGTTGCCAATGAAATGCCCCACGCAGTTCGTGATGGCCTGGACGACGAAGACATGGCGAATGCGCGAGATGCCTCTTGCCACGCCATTCGTGTACCAGCGCATGTACTGGCCCGACGTCTTGCCGCCGAAGTAGACGCTGTCGCGTCCGTCGAACGTCGTCAGCACGGGGTCGATGCCATACAACGTGGCCGGATAGGCCTCCGACGTGCACCACCTCGGAAGCGCGTAGTAGCGCGTGGGCGAATCGGGATTCGTCTCGCGCACGTCGAGCCATTTCGAGACATAGGCCGGCGGCGTCTCGCCTTCCGCAACGACGCCGTTCGTGGTGGCGACGCTTGACGCGTTCACCCAGAACGCGGCGATGTCGCAGACCGCCGGCGGCACGGTGAAGTCCGCGTCGGCGGACGTCGTGACGCTCACCGCGCCCTCCAGCACGGTGAGACGTTCGTCGGTCACCGACTTCAGCGCGCCGCCGTTGACCGCGAGCGTGCCCGCGCCCGTCTTGTACAGTTTCGACTGGTCGCCCAGTACCACGCTGTCGACGTTGCTGACGACGCCGTCCGGCACGTCCACGGCGCTCAGCTGCCTATACCCTACGGCAACGCCATCGGCACGCGCCGGAAACAGGCTTCCCGACAGCGCGAAACATCCAACGACGACCGTCGCACATGCAATCGATCTCATCATTTCTCTGCTCGCTTCCTCTTGCTACAGTTTTATGTGGTGCTATCTTACCACAATATCGCCTCCTATGTGAAGTGCTTTTTTGAGTCCCTCGTAATGCGGGGCGCATCTCCGTTTTTCCCCCATGCGTTTTGAGATTGGAAACAACCAGAACAACTGGTAAAAACAACTTTGAGAGAGGTGCGCGGGCTAACTCGCCCGCGCATCTATCCATCTATGTTTGCAAGAATCTTGATATAATTGTATCGTTTTTGATTGGACTATGGGCACGGGCGAGTTAGCCCGTGCGCCAAAGGCAAGTTGTTTCCATTAATGGAAGGAGCGGCGGTGAATTACGGAGATGCGACCTGTGTGAGA
>CAMPAF010000081.1 GCA_946631535.1 uncultured Verrucomicrobiota bacterium | reverse complement strand
CGAGACGCGGTCGAGCGTCGCGTCGTGGATGGACACGATCTCGCCGTCCTTCGTCCACCACAGGTCGAACTCTATCTCCGCCGCCCCAAGCGCCACTGCAGAGCCGAACGCAGGCAGGCTGTTCTCCGGAGCGACCGTGCTGAAGCCGCGATGCGCGCAGAGGCGCTTCGGAAGCGCGGTTTCCGCATCCTTGAACCCGGGGATGATCGCGCTGCCGGCGGGGCGGTACTTCCACGGGCGGCGTCCTACCTCGATGTAGGTGGAGTGGAGACCGGGCGGATTGCCGTAGCCCATCGGCTTGAGGTACTTCGCGTGCGGATCGAACTCCACCGTGAGCGTACCGACGCGGCTGAACATGTTGCCGAGCATCTCGCCAGAAGGCGCCACGACCATCGAGCCGCCGCCGACCGGCGAACCGGGTCCCATGCTCACCGAGGAGCGCACGAGGTATGCGCCCGTGTTGTACGCCAGGAACTTGCCTATCGTCTCGAGGATGGAGTGCGGGTCGCTGCGCTGGTGCGAGCAGCCGATGATCACGTCCGGCTTGAGGCGGGCGATGTTTGCGAAGTTCTCGTAGAAGTAGAAGTCGTAGCAGGTGAGGAAGGCGTAGCGCACGCCGTCGATCTCCAGAACCTTCGGTTCGGACCACTTCCACATGTACGACTCGTCGAACTTGTACTTCTTCCACTCCCCAGCCGTAAGGTGCTCCTTGTCGTACTTGCCGACGCATGTGCCGGTCTTGTCGAACGCGAAGGTGGTGTTGCGCGGGCTCGGATGCGAGAAGTCGAGCGCGTTCACGAACACCGCAGCCCCGCAGCGCTTCGCCGTCTCGGCGCAGGCGGCAAGGAGCGGCGCGTTGTACTTCTTGGCGGCCTCGATCGACTCCTCGCGCGAGCGTGGGCGCCCCTGCCGGTCACTCGCCTCCGGGAGAACTATTAGGTCGAGGCTGGGGTCGCACTTCTTCAGCGTGTCGAACTCCCACTGCATGGACTTGTCGACATCCGCCATGTCCAGCGCGTACGGCGGCTGGAACACGCATGCCTTCAGAGTCTTCGGCGCAGTCTTCGCCGCATCCGCGCAACACAATCCGCACGCCGCAACGGCGAGCGCGACAATTGTCAATCGCATAGTCTTGTTCTCCTTGATTATCGTGGCCCGAAGTCGCGTCCGGCGGCATTCGTCGCAATATTGAGCAGGACATCTAGCTTCGCGTCGACGGCGTCGAACCGCTTGTTGAGGTTGACGGCTTCCTGGTTCATCTTCTCGTGCAGCTCCGCATTGGAAACCGTCTCTGCGTTAGCGCGAGACCCAGCCCACATTCCGCCAAGAAACACAAGGACCACCAGAAGCACTGTCACAAGCACGACAACTGCGAACTTCAGCATGTCTTGCACCTTTCCGACGTCTTGCGGAAGTCGAGTAGATGGCCGAGGAGAGAGCGGATCCCGCGGTAGTAGAAGCCGAAATCGAACAGGGTGCGCGTGGAGAAGAGACGGCGCAGGATGGCCTGCGGCTGGAAGAAGCCGCCATATACCTTGCGCACGGCCTTCTTTATCTCGTCTTCGGAGACGAGCGGCGTCTTCGTGATCTGCCGGCGCATGTCGTACTCGTCCCAGTCGAGCGTCGTCAGGCCGTCGTTCTCCCTCAGTTCCTTGAAGAGCGGCGTGCCGGGATACGGAATGGTCATCGTGCACTGGAGCGTCGAGGCCCAACCTTTCGCGAGCATCTTGCGCGCAAGCTTCACGGTGTTCGCGATCTCCGCCGGGCCTTCCCACGCATGGCCGAACATGAACGTGAGATGCACGTCCAGCCCGGCCTTGTGCGCCCATTCCGCACCCTTCTCCACGTCCTCGACCTTTAGCGCCTTGACGAACCGGTCGAGCGTGTACTGGTTGGCGGACTCCACGCCGAACAGCACTAGGCGGAACCCCGCCTTGCGCATGAGAGCGTAGTCGTCGTACGTCAGGCGGCCGAAGCGCATGTTGCAGTCGATACGCAGCTTCTTGTTGTATCCGCGCGCGATCATCTCGTCGCAGAACGTCTTGAGCCATGGCCCGACAGGGAACGAGCCCGAATCGTCCATGATCTCCTTCACGCCGTAGCGCTCGATCAGGTCGCCGATCTCGTTCACCACGTCGATCGGGTCGCGAGTCCGATAGTGCGGGTAGAGCGTGGTCCAGCTGCAGAACGTGCACTTCGCGTGCCAGCAGTCGCGGCCTGACATCAGGTACGTTCCGGGCGTACGGCGGAAGTTGCCGTTCTTCACGGCATAAAGTTTCCAATGGCAGAGGTCGCGGTCGATCCACGGCGCGGCGTTGAGGTCGTGGTTCAGCTGGAACCGGCCCGTGTTCTTCACTTCGCCGTTCTCGCGGTACCAGATGCCTGGCTCGAACTTCGAGGGGGCGAAATTTGACTCAACCAGGTTCTTCACGAGGAAGTCCCAGTCGCCGCCCGTCAGCACGTAGTCCACGGGGCAAGCGGCCATCGTCTCCTCGGGCAATGCCGTCACGTGGTCGCCCACGAGGACGTATTTGGTGCCTGGTGCCTGGTGCCTGGTGCTTGGTGCTGCGTGATCGCTGATCCACTTCCAGTGGCGCTTGACCACGGGCGTCTTGGTTTCGAGGACCACGAGGTCTGGCTTCGCTTCCGCAAGACGCCTCTCGAACTCCTCGGGCGTCCACTCCTCTGCGATGCCGTCCAGCCATACGACATCGTGCCCCGCCTTCTTCATCATGGTGGCCGCCGTAGCGGGGACCACTGGGAAGATGTAGGTGGGGCGCGAGAACCACTGGAACTGCCGATTCTGGGAAAGGAGCGGAACCCCCTTCTCAGACGGCAGCGGTGGATAGGCGAAGGCGATTACCACTTGTAGCCAAGGCCAAGGATGTAGCGGAGGTCGCTACGCTTCGTTGCCGACGGCGGGTTGGAGTTGTAGTCCCATTCGATCTTGCCGAGCAGCTGCCAGCTCTTGATGAGCTGCGTGGTGAAGCCGATGTCGGTGGCGATCAGGTACTGCTCGGACCAGTCGCTCATGTCAGGCAGGTACTCGAAGTTGTGGAACAGCTCGAAGTTGTCCACCCAGCGCGGCGCCCACTTGAAGTGGTGCGCATAGCGGAACGCGGGATAGTCGTCGTCCTTCTGGTGCTCGTACTTTTCCTTCACGTAGGTCACGCCGACTTCCTGGTCGAAGCTCCACTTGCCGGTGGACTCGAACGCGGTGTTGTCCAGCCACTGGTAGCCAAGGCCGGCACCGAGGCGATAGCGGTACTGCAGGTTGTTGATGCCGTCACGCTCGTAGCGGCCGTTGATGTAGGAGTACACCTTCGTAGCCCAGAAGTGGTCCTCCTGAGCCTCGAGGAGGATGCGGTCCTCGGTCTTCTCCTTGGTCTCCTTGGATGTGCCAGTCTGCTGGAAGTAGTAGCCGAAGTTCGCCTTGAAGCGGTCCTTCTCCCAACGGCGGTTCACGTCGGCGAGGACGGTTGCGGATTCGCTGACCGTGTTTCCGCGCGACGCCATTCCGCTGAAGTTCACGCTGCCATGCCACGCCTCCTTCTCTGGGTTGACAGCCTTGACGTTGCCCATGTCGAGCTTCTTGCCGGACACGGTGTATGCGCCGTCCTTCATGTTGACGACGCCGTCTTCGGTCGTCTTGTCGTTGTACTGGACGGTGCTGTTGCCCGTGGTCGTCAGGCTCGCGACCTTGTCGGCCGCAACCTTGACCTCGCCCACGTCATCGCTCTTGAACGTGATCTCGCCTCCGACGATACGCACGATCGAGCCCTCGAGGCGCGAACCGCTCTTGAACACGATAGTGTCGGCCGTGACGGCCCACACGCACGACGCGGCCAAGACCGCTCCCGCTACTTTCTTCATGACCATTTTCTTTGTTACTCCGTTAGGGGGTGAAACTTGATGACATTATACCACATTGACCGATGGCGTGTCAAAGCTACCTCTGCACACGGCCAGAGGCGTTGCCGGCGGCTAGCGCCTTCACCTCCGCTACGCTCATCATGTTGAAGTCGTGCTCGATGGAATGCTTCAGGCACGATGCCGCCACCGCGTAGTTGATCGCGTCCTGCGTGCCGTACCCGTTCGCGAGGGCGTAGATGAGTCCGCCGCCGAACGAGTCGCCGCCGCCGACGCGGTCGACTATCGTGATGTCGTACTCCGGCGAGAAGCAGGCCTCCTTGCCGTCCCAGAGCATGCCGGCCCACAGGTTGCGCGTCGCGGAGAGACTCGTGCGGAGCGTGATCGCCACTCGCCCGCAGCCGAAGCGTTCCTGCAGCTGGCGCGCCACGGAGACGTACCCGTCCTTGTTGAGTTTTCCGGAATCGACGTCGGTGCCCGCCGCGCGGATGCCGAACACGTCTGCCGCGTCCGCCTCGTTCGCGATGCACACGTCGACGAACGGGACGAGCTTCGCCATCGTCTCGCCGGCCTGCTCGCGCGTCCAGAGCTTGCCGCGGTAGTTAAGGTCGCAGCTGACGGTTATGCCCTTGGCCTTGCAGACCTCGAGCGCGTCAAGGCAGATCGAGGGATTCTCGCCGCCGAGAGCCGGAGTGATGCCGGTGAAGTGGAACCAGCCGGCGCCGTCCAGAATCTTCTCCCAGTCGAAGTCGGCGCGCTTCGCGAGGGCTATGGAGGAGCCCGCGCGGTCGTAGATGACCTTAGATGCGCGCTGCGAGGCGCCCTTCTCCACGAAGTAGATGCCGAGGCGCGGCCCGCCCCACACGATGTCGCGCGTGTCGACGCCGAACTGACGCAGCGCGTTGCGCGCCGAGCGGCCAAGATCGTTGTCGGGCAGCTTCGTCACGTACGACGCATCCATCCCGTAGTTCGCGAGCGACACGGCCACGTTCGCCTCGCCGCCGGCGTAAGACGCCTCGAAGCGGCTCGCCTGCGTGAACCGCAGGTAGCTCTCGGGATTGAGGCGCATCATTATCTCGCCGAAACAGACAATTCTTTTTTCCATGGGGTTCTCCAGTTAAGTGGCTAGTGGTTGGTGGCGCTCGCCGTCACGAGCGCACGCGCGACCTCGGTGATCTTCTCCCACGCGCCGGCAGCGATGAGGTCCTTGTTCGTGAGCACTCCGCTCACGCCCGCGCCCACGCAGCCGACCTTCATGTAGTCGGCGATGTTGTCCGGCGTGATGCCGCCCACCGCCAGAAGCGGGATGTGCGGCAGCGGAGCGCGAAGCGCCTTCACATAGCTGGGGCCGAGCGCCGTGACGGGGAAAAGCTTGATGAACGACGCGCCGGCCTCGTACGCGGACACCACCTCCGTAGGCGTGAACGCGCCCGGAATCGCCACCATGTCCATCTTCACCGCCTCGCGGATCAGGTCTGTGTTAACGCTTGGCGCGATCATGTAGCGCCCGCCCGCGTCGGCGGCCATCTGCAGCTGCTCGCGCGTCAGCACCGTGCCCGCGCCCGCAAACATCTCGCCAGCAAACTCCGTGCTGATCGTGCGGATCGCGTCGGCCGTCTTCGTCCAGCTGGCGGGATCGGCCTGCGGGAACGTGACCTCCACCATGCGGATGCCGCCCTTGAGATAGGCTTCGGCCAACCGCACGCACGTCTCCGGCGGAAAGCCACGGATGATGGCGATGATCCTGGTCTCCAATACTTTGCTAATCACCTCGTCGCGTTTCTGGCTCATGTCGTTCTCCTATCGGTCGGTTGTTTCAATCAGTCCTTCTGCAGCAGGAAGCCGCGCTTCAGGATGTCGCTCCCGTCGTACATGTAGAGGGGATCGATCTCCAGGGGTAGCGCGCTCGGCACCATGATGTGCAGGTCGCCCGCAAGCTGGCGGCGCCACTTGGCGCGGAGCGCGTCGCGGCACGTCTGGGGCGAGTCGCTACCCTCCGCGTTCTTCACCGGCGCGAACTCGTCGCGGCGGTCGAACGCCAGCAGGGTGACGCGCTTGGCGTCGGGGAGTATGTCGAAGATGAACTTCTCGAACTTGTACCCGTTCGCCGTGTCGTGGACGACCGTCTTGCCCGCGTCGTCCACGGTGGCGATCTTCTTGTGCGCCAGGTGGAGCGGCATGTCCTTCTTAGCCTCGCGCTCGAGGAACTCGCGGTCGAACACGTGGATGGCCGGCGAGCCGTACTTGAAGTAGAGGTCGCCGTCCGCCGTCTTGCGGTAGTTCATCTCCCGCGTCATCTCGGTGTACTCGATCATGTCGAATCCGCGGCCGCGCCGCACCACCATGCCGAGGCCCTCGCGCGGGTTGCGCTTGGCGCAGAGCTTGAGGGAGTACTCGGACCTCTCCAGCACGTGCAGGCCGACGAACTCCGGCTCGGCGACGTTCACGAGAGGATTGTCCACCTGGAAGTAGAAGAGCGTCTTCACGCCGCGCTTGGCCATGTCCTCGAAGCAGCCGTTAGCCTTGAGCGCCGCGAGCATGCCGCCGTGGCCGTCCGGGCTCATGAACACATGGCCCGGCTTGTCGAGGATGATCTTGCCGTCCTCGGTCATGCCCGGCCACATGCCCTGCCTGAAGAAGATGACGTCCTTCTTGTCGAGCCCGTAGAAGCCGTGCTCCTCGAAGTGCGCCACCGTGTCGGCGTAGTTCGCCATGCTCGTCATGATGTAGAACGGGATGCTCGCGCCGTAGCGGCGAGAGAGCGCCAGCACCTTGCGCGCGTGGAAATAGAAAAGCGGCTCGTTGGATATCGGCCCGATCGGGTATGCGCCCTTCGGACCGTCGAAGCCGAGGCGCGAACCCTGTCCGCCAGCCACGAGCAGCACGCCCACGCGGCCGGCAGCAAGCTCGCGCTCGCCGGCGGCCACCGCCTTCTTGAGGAGCGCGCCCTTCAGCACGGTCACCTTCGGGGCCGTGGGGACTCCCTTCTTGGCCGCAGCGGGCTTGCCTGCGCCCGGCAGCATCGCGCGGCACCGCGCCACCTCGCGGAAGTCGATGGATTCGATCTGCTCCAGCAGGGACTTCTGCTCGGCCTTGCCAAGCGTTTTCCAGAATCGCAGAAGGTGCTCCTGACCGTTCTGCCGAAGTATTTCCGTTGCCTGTTCGTATTTCATGTTGTCTGCCTTTGATTGGAAAGCGTCCGTATTATACCGCAAACTGCCGCGTGCCGTCTATAGCGAAAGGCCGCCGCAAGATTCAGCCATCGGGCTCCTCCTCGGCCCTGGGATGGTAGGTGTGGTGAACCTGCCCGAGGCGAGACTGGTCCACGTGCGTGTAGATCTGCGTGGTGGCCACCGACGCGTGGCCGAGCATCTCCTGGATCGAGCGTATGTCCGCACCGTGCGCGAGAAGGCTCGTGGCGAAACTGTGGCGAAGCACGTGCGGAGAGATCGCCGCGGGGTCGATGCCCACGGCGGCCGCGCGCTCCTTCAGGAGCTTGAACACCCCCATGCGCGTGAAGCCCTTGCCAAGGCGCGTGACGAAGAGGTGGCGTTCCGCGAGGTTGCCGCGCACGAGCGCTCCGCGCGCACTGTCAAGATAGCGTCGGACCGCCGCCGCCACCGACGGCGCGAACGGCACGAGACGTTCCTTAGATCCCTTGCCGCGGCAGCGGACCAGCTCCGCGCCATCCGGCAGGTCCGCCAGCTCCAGCCCGCACAGCTCGCTCACGCGCAGCCCGCACCCGTAGAGCATCTCCAGCATCGCCCGGTCGCGCAGATCGCGCGGAGTCTCGCCGTCCACGGACAGCACGAGGCGCACGGTGTCGTCCTCGGCGAGCGTGCGCGGCAGGATGCGGTCGCGCTTCGGCGCGTCCAGTCCCTCGCCCAGGTCGCGCGCCGTCCACCTCATCTCCTTCAGGTGGCGCAGGAACTCCTTCACCGCGACGAACGCGCGGGCGCGCGTCGAGGCGCGGCGGCGCTTCTCCTGCAGCGACTGGAGCCATGCGCGCACGTCGTCCTGCGACAACTGCCCCGTGGCCGTCTTGCCGCGAGCGGAGAGGAACTTCGCGAACGCCTTCACGTCGCGCCCGTACGCCTCGCAAGTCTTTGCGGCGAGCCCGCGCTCCAGCGCCAGGCTCGCCGCAAACGATCCGATCGCCTCGGACAGGACTGCCATCGAAACTCCTATTTCTGCTTGCGCTTCGCCCCGATGGATTCCGGCGTCACGCCGTTCGCCGTGAAGCCGGCCTGCGCGATCGCCATCTCGATGTTCTTCTTGGCGATCTGCATCGAGTCGTACCTCAGCGTGAGCCGATGGTTCGCCGCGTCGAACTGTAGGCTTCCCTTGTCGACGCCGCCGTAGGGCGCCAGGGCGGCAGCGATAACCTGCATGTCGCCCTGGGTCGCCTCAGGCATGTCGATCGCGAAGTCGCGCACGTCCGTGCGGCGGCATCCCGCCAGCGCGAGGACGACTGCGGCAACTAGAAGTACGCGCTTCATGGCCATGCCCCGATCCCGGTCACTTGACGATCTTGCGGCCGCGGATGCCCGCCGCCGTGTCGGCGCCGGCCTTCTTGCCCTCGTGCGGACGGAGCGAGCGGACGGCCGCGCCGGCCTTCCACATCTCGCTGTCGTGCATGTCCTGCAGCTTGGCGGCCATGAACTCCTTGTAGTCGGGACGGCCGGTGTCGCGGATGACCTCCTTCGCCTCCGTCATGTTCTTGACGCTCTTGTAGAGCTTCTTGAAGACGGGCTCGGTGGCCTTGCGGAAGAGCGGACGCCACTTGAGAGCGCCGTGCTGGGCCGTCTGCGAGCAGTTCGAGTACATCCAGTCCATGCCGTTCTCGTCCACCAGGCGCGCGAGCGACTGCGTGAGCTCCTCGCACGTCTCGTTGAACGCCTCGCTCGGCGTGTGGCCGTTAGCGCGGAGGGTGTAGTACTGCGCCTCCATCACGCCCGCCAGCGCGCCCATCAGGATGCCGCGCTCGCCCACGAGGTCGGACGTGACCTCGTTCACGAACGTGGTCGGGAACAGGTAGCCGGAGCCGACGGCGATGCCGATCGCGAGCGTGAGCTCGAGCGCCTTGCCCGTCGCGTCCTGCGCCACGGCGAAGGAGCTGTTGATGCCCGCGCCGTTCAAGAAGTTGCGGCGCACGTTCGTGCCCGAGCCCTTCGGCGCGACCATGATCACGTCCACGTCCTTGCCCGGCTTCACGCCCGTGAGCTTGTTGTAGACGTACGCGAAGCCGTGCGAGAAGTAGAGCGCCTTGCCCGGCGTGACGTACTTTTCTATCTGCTTCCACACCGCGCCGACGCTGCCGTCGGACGTGAGCATCATGATGACGTCGCCCTTCTCCGCCGCCTCCTCGATCGAGAAGAGCGTCTTGCCAGGCACCCAGCCGTCCGCCAGCGCGCGGCCCCAGCTGGAGTTCTTGCCCTTGCCTTTCCGCTGGCCGACGATCACGTTGATGCCGTTGTCGCGCATGTTGAGCGCCTGCGCCGGCCCCTGGATGCCGTACCCGAGCACGGCGATGGTCTTGCCCTTGAGGACCTTTTGCGCCTTCTTGAGCGGGAATTCCTTGCGCGTCACGATCTTTTCGACGACGCCACCGAAGTTGATGTCCATTTTGCTTTTACTCCTTGTTTACCTCCGGCCCCATGGCCGGAAAAGTCCGAATATCATACCATAATCGGCACTGCGCCGCAACTAGTTGGCCTCGGCGACGAGCGGTCCGGCGAGCTCCTTGAGGAAGAACAGGCGGCCGGGCAGAGTGGGGATCCAGCTGGACGTCACGTGGCGCGTCGGGCCGTAGCGGAGCGTCATCCAGAGGCTCATGCCCTGCCACATCATCCCGCGCGAGAGCGCGCCGTCCGCGCCGCCGATCGCGTAGTCGGCCTGGAACATCAGGGCTGGCCCGATCGTGTTCGCGCGGCACGGCACTAGCGTCGTGCGGCTCTTGAACGACGTGATGGCGTTCTGCTCAATCGTGAGCGGATGGAGCTGCACGCCGATGCGGTACTGCTGGCGCTTCCACTCGGCGTCCGTCTTGAACTCCTCGCCGATCATCGGCTCCCAGAACGCGATGTGGCACATGCGGCCGATGCCGTACACGAGCACGAGCTTCGCGCCCTCGGCGCGGAGGGCCGCGATCTTCTCGGGATAGGTCGGCAGGTTGTCCTTCGTGGCGAAGTTGCGGTGGTCCTTCGGCACCGTGAGCTTGCCGAGCGGGTTGTAGAGCGCCTGCTCCATCGCGTACTGGAACGAGGCGTCGCCCACGAGCGTGTTGCCCTTCGCGTCCGCCCACTCGTCCATGTTGAAGCACCACACGTGCTTGCAGTCCACGTTCCACTCCTTGAGGAAGTAGACCGCCCACTTGTACATGCCCATCGGCCCCACGGGAAGGATGAACGCGATCTTCTGGCCGGCATCCTTCGCCTTGCGGATCTCGTTGGCGATCTCGTGGCCCATCTTCACGTCGAACTCCTTCACGTCGGCGCACGGCACCGGACTGAAGCCCTTGTTCCAGAACGGCTGCGACTTGACGATGTCCGCCGGCTTGTTCGCGCAGCAGCGGTCGATCTTCTTCATGTCCCAGCCCTTCGGATAGAATCCTTCGAGCAGTGAGCCTTTTACTGTGGAATTGAAGTCCATCTCTTTGTTCCTTTCATTGTTTGTTTGAAAACTCTTCACTCTTCACTCTTAACTCTTCACTTTTCACGGCAGCATCCTCACCGTCGTCCCGCGCAGGTACGCCTTGCAGCTGCGGAAGCCCTCCGCGTACGCGGCGCCGCACTGGTAGCCGCGGTAGCGGGAACAGGTGCGGACCATGTCCGCGAAGTCGATGCCGTCGTGCTCGCGCATCCAGTCGAGTTGCGAGTGGTGGCACTCAAGCATCTGGATCTTGAGGTCGATCTCGTCCGTGATGTCCACGAACTCCTCGGGGA
>CAMPAF010000080.1 GCA_946631535.1 uncultured Verrucomicrobiota bacterium | reverse complement strand
GTCGGTTTGCTTTGGACCGTCGTCGGCCAGCACGGCAAACGTGCGCCACGTCTCGCCGCCGTCTTCGGACACCTTGACCTCCAGATGGTTGCGCGTGCCCCATCCCTTCCCGTTGCCGGGTCCGTTCATCGCCAGATAGAGCCGCCCGTCGGACGCGCGGACGCAATCAATGCCGGAGTTGATGTTCTCGAGCGAGGTCCGGCGGCACTCCTTCCACGTCTCGCCATTGTCCGTCGAGTCCGTCCGCCAGATCCAGCCGTCGGTCGCGCGCATCAGGGCATGAACGCCTTGCTCGTCCTCCCACAGCGTCGGCTGGATCACGCCGAACGGACGCTTCCCCCGCGCGGACGCGTCGGCCGGCACGGGGAATGGAGCCGAGGCGCGCCACGATTTGCCGTCGTCGTCCGAAATATCCACGAACGCGCGCCAGAGCGTCTCCAGCTTCCATTGCGCCTGCGGATCGAACTCGCGCGACGCGGGCGCGAGCCAGCGTCCGCTTGTCAGCCTGAGGCACTTGTTCTTGACGGGGCCGCGTCCGCCCCAGACGTCGCCGGGGACGAGTTCCCGCGCCGCGCTCCACGTCCGGCCCTCGTCGCGGCTTCCCTGCACGTACGTGCGCCAGTCCGCGCAGTTGCGCCCCACCTTGAAGAACAGCTCGATGCGTCCGTCGTCCGCCCGACGCAGCACCGGGTTCCAGTGCGGCGACTCGGAGTTGACCTTCGCGAACGTCCGTACCGGCTCCCATTTGCCGCCGATTCGCCGCGAGCCCCGGATCGCCACATCTTTTGCGCTCTCCTTCGAGCCCTCGAACCACGCCGCAAGGTACTCGCCTTCACCCTTCAGCGGCAGGATCGTCGACGCATGCACGTGTCCCTTCACCGGCGGCGCGACAAACTCTCCTTTTTCCGCACGGCGAAGCGTGTACGTGCCGGGGGCGTATTCCTTCGGCGTGCCACCGGGCGCGATCACCGTTGCCATCGTATTGGGCGGAACCGTGAACGTCCATTCCCACGTTCCGTTCGGACCGTATTTCCACGCGCTGCGGATCTCGCCGTAGGGGGAGCGGAACGACGCCTTGACCGAGCCGATGCGCCTGTCGGGAACGGGCGCAAGCACGAAATGCCGGAAGCCCGGCGCGGCGGGGTCGTCGCGGATGCCGGCCATCGCCGAGAACATCCACGCGGCCACCGCCCCGTAGGCGTAGTGGTTGAACGAGTTCATCGCCACCGGACCGAACCCGCCCTCTTTCGTGTAGGAGTTCCAGCGCTCCCAGATGGTCGTCGCCCCTTGGTCGACTGAATAGAGCCACGAGGGATTCTTGTCCTGAAGGAGCAGCGTGTAGGCGAGTTCGGGATCGCCCAGTCCGCGCAAGACGGCGTCGAGCAGGATCGCCGTCCCGAGGAAACCCGTCTGCAGGCAGTTGCCGTGCGCGCGGAAATCCGCGCGCAAAGCGGCCCGCGTCTTTTCCTTCGCCTGTGCGTTCGGGAGCAGGTCAAGATAAAGCGCGTACAGCGCGCTGCACTGTCCGCCACACTCCGGCAGGATCGTGCCGTCCGGCGCGAGACACGCCGCGCGGAACGCCGCCGCGTCCGCCTGTTCCCGCGCACGGTAGCGCGCGACGCCGGCCACATCGCCAAGCGCGTCCGCCATTTCCGCCATCATCCGGTCCGTCCAGATGCGGTAGACGCCGGAGAGAAACCGTTTGCGCGGCAGCTGCAGCTTCTCGCGCACGGGCTTGAGCCATTCCATGTCCGCGCCGTATTCGTAGGAAAGCCAGTCGCCGAACGGCTGCGGCGAACGGTCGCCCTTCTCCGCCACGTACGCCATGTAGCGGTCCATGGCGCTCCAGTTCTCGCGAATAACGGACGTGTCGCCGAACCGGCGCCACAGGACATACGGCACGATCACGCCCGCGTCCGTCCAGCCGATGGTGTAGCCGTTCACGACGATCTCCGGCGCCACCCACGGGTAACAGCCGTCCGCGCGCTGGCTGTCGCGCATGTCCTCCGTCCACTTCGCGAGAAACGCGTAGGTGTCGGCGAGATAGGCGGCGGCGGGCGCGAACACCTGCGTGTCGGCGGTCCATCCCGCGCGCTCGTCGCGCTGCGGACAGTCCGTCGGGATGCTCAGGTAGTTCGAGTACATGCCCCAGCGGCAGTTCTGGAAGAGTCGGTTGACGCGCGGGTTGTCCGTCTCGAACGTGCCCGTGTCGCAACCCTTCCCCACCGACGTCACAGGAATGCTCCGCGCCACGCGCACCGTGATCGGCGCGTCCGCCGTCACGCGCACGTAGCGGTAGCCGAAGAAGGTGAACGCGGGGCGATACCGCTCCGGGCCGCCGCCCCGGCAGACGTACTTCACGCCCGCATAGCTCGTGCGCAGGTTCGCGAGGTACGGCGTGCCGCCGGGGCCGTCGTTGCCGCGCGACATCTGCCCGTCGCCGTCGTTCAGCATCTCGGCGTGGCGGATCTCCACGTTCGCGCCCTCTTTCGCCTCGAACACGAACTCCGGCACCGCAGAGGCGTTCTGTCCGAAATCGAGCACGAGCATCTCGCCGGGCCCCACGCGTATCGGCTCCTGTTTTCCACATGCGTAGCGCCGAGCGATCCGCGCCGTGCCGTGGCGGTCCGTCGACGCGCCCGTCGCGCCGTCCACCACGTAGGCGGAGACAGGAAGCATCGCGAGGTCTTCGCGCAACGTGACGGACGGTCTTCGGAAGTTGCGCACGGTTCCCGAGAACTCCGCGTTTCGCGAAATGGCGCACGGCCAGTCCGGCTCGTGACCGGACAGCCAACCGAGACTCGTGCGTGCATCCACGACCTCTCCCTCGTAGATGCCGGACGTGCGGACGGGATAACGGTCCATCGCCGCGCGCCAGTCCTGGTCCGTCACCACGCGCGTCTCCGTTCCGTCCGCATGGCGCAGGATCAGGACGGCGCGCAGCGTCGGCGCGAGAGACGGATCGTAGCGGCGTCCGGGGCGGTTGCGGCACGAGATCTTGTCTCGGCTCCAGCTGGGGGACACGACCGCGCCCAACACGTTGGTCGCGCCGGCGCGACAATCGAGCCAGTCCGTTACGTCGTACGTGCACGCCTGACGCACCTTCAGCGGGTGCGTGTAGCCGGGCTTCAGGAATTCATCCGTGACCGCCTGTCCATTCGCGTAGACTTCGAACACGCCGGCCGCCGCGACGCACCACCACGCCTCCACGACTTCTTTCGGATTGACCAGCGTACGGCGGAAGCACCCCGTTCTGAGCGCGTACGCGTCGTCGGCTTGCGGCGCGATCCAGTCCGCACCCTGCCAGTCGTTTGACGCAAGAAGGCCCGTGGAGAAATGCGCGGCCGCAGATTCCGTCCAATGTCCCTGCTCGTCTTTTACCGCTACCGTCCAGGCATACCGACACGCCGATTCGAGCGGATTCCCCGCGTAGGCGATTCCAACGGAACGTCCGTCCGCGACCTCGCCCGAGTCCCACGCGAGTTCCTGCGGCGCGTTCCGCGCCGTGCGCGCCACCTTCACGCGGTACGCCACCTGATGCGCCCCCGCGAGCGGCGTCTCCATCCGCCAGCCGAACGCCGGATGTCCGCCGACATGCCGTGGTTCGGCCAGATGGTTCACCTGCAGGCCGACGATTCCGACACTTTCCGCGCCCCACGCGCACATGAGCGTCGCGCAAACGGCAACCAGACTGGCAATTCGCATGTTCATCTTCATCATGGATTTCCGGCGAATATCTCGTCGTGGCGGAAGGCGTACACCTTGCCGTTCTCGGCGCTCACGAGGAGATCGGGACGGCCGTCGCCGTCGAGGTCGGTAACCCACGGCGTCGCGTTGTGGCACCCGAACGCAAGGCGGTTACCGCTCTTCTTCAGGCAGAACGGCACGGGCTCGGCAAAGCGAGGCTTCTCGCGTGAGCCCACGTTCCGGTAGAGGAACGGCGTGGCGTTGGTCCTGATGCGCTTCTTGCAGAAGTATTTCTGGCAGGACTGGTTCGTACCGAAGATGATGTCCTCCTTGCCGTCACCGTCCCAGTCGACGAGTTCGAGATGCCCGCGTCCCCAGAGGCCATTCTTACCGCAGAGGCGAATGTGCGAGCCGTCCGCGAAGCTCAGCTTGCGCACTTCGGCGAGGACGAGCGAGCCCTCCGCCTCGGGAACCGCGAGCGCGGCGTCGCCGTCGAGATCCATGAAAAGGAGCGACGGACGCGGCACGCCCGCGAAACCCGCCGGCACGAAGTCCGGGCGGCTCCGCCACGCCACCTTGAACGGACGCCCGTCGGGATAGCGGAACGGCTCGGCTGGTGCGAGCGCGAGGGGATCGCCGCCGGACGTGCGCCGGTGCAGGAGCAGGTCGCCGCGGATGTCCGAGGTGATGATCGCGTCCGCGCCGCCCCACTTCCCGGCGATCACCTTCACGTAGCCCCACACGCGCTCCACCTTGCCCTGGAGGGAGCCGCTGTCGCCGCCCTTCAGGCAGAACGGCTTCCCGCCGACGGTGAAGCTACGCGCGCCTTTGTAGACGAGCGGATCGTCCGTGCCGCCCCAGAAGGTCATCCAGCCCGAGGCGTCTGTGAGGATGATGTCCGCCTTGCCGTCGTGGTCCCAGTCAAAGCGCGTCGGCGCTGAAAGCGTCTCGCCGCAGATTGCGCCCCCTTGGATGAACGCCCGCGCCGAGGTCCAGGAGCCCGGCTCGACGCCCTTCAGGATGCCGACCGTGCCGGGGTTGCCGTCAAGAAGAAGTTCCTTGCGTCCGTCGCCGTCGAAATCCAGCGCCTGGATATGCAGGATCCAGTAGTTGTGCGGCGTCGTGTAGCCGCACGCGAGGAGCGGCTGCGGCAGGCCGCAGTAGACGTCGCCGTCCGTCGCGCGGCGGATTGGGAACGAGGCGATCTGGTTCATCGCGCCGAAGAGGACGAGATGGCGTCCGGACGGCGCGTCAATGACGGCGGAGCCCATGATCGACATGAACATCTTCCACGTCAGCACGCGCTTTACGTTCGGGAAGTCGGGCATGTCCACGTACACCGGACGCGACGCGCCGAACCGCAGCGAGCCGTCGGACGCGACCGTTCCCTTCGCCCAGTGGACCTCCGCGATGTTCTCCGTGCCCATCCAGTTCCCGAACACGTCGTAGCCGCGCCCGATGCCGGAGTAGGGCGTCTCCTCGTCGGTCCACGGGCTGTTTCCGTTCTTCGGCCACGGGAAGCCGTCATTGCAGCCGGTCGTGCCGCCGCGCCCCACGTTCAGGTGGCTTGAAAGGAGATCGTCCACGCCATCGCCGTCCAGATCGGCGAACATGATGCGTCCGCCCGGCAGACGGTACGGCTTGCCGTCGGGGCCCAGCACGGTTTCGGCGGATCCGAACGCATGCGACGCGCGGTCGAAGCGGTAGCGGACCAGCTCGCCGACCTTCTTCCCGCCGTCCAGCAAGCGCGTCTCCACGCGGCAGATGCCGAACGCGCCGTCTTTGCCGTACCATGGCGACGCGCCGCGCGGGCTGATGTCCGTGTAGGGAACGCCCTCGGCGTAGACGGGCACGCCGTTCTCGAGCCGCAGGAAGCGGTAGAGGAGCGGACGGCTCCCGAAGATCGACCCCTCGCAGATCAGGTCGCGTCCCGCCGGATCGAACCACGGCACCGCGAGCGCGAAGACGTCGTGCTGCTCGGCGAACGTGCGCAGCTCGCCCTTCCCGATCGTGAGCGGCGTATATTCCTCTTCCGATGCCAACGGCGGATCGAGCGCGCGGCGGCGGGCCGTTTCCGCAGCCTCCTGTTCGGGCGTCATCTGCGGGACCTTCGCGGCGGCCGCGCGCGCGGCAAGCTGCCGCAGGTCCTCCGGCGCCAGCGCCGCCGTGTGCGCCGTCACCTCGTCGAGGAACATGCGGTTCCTGTTTTCCGTCGAAAGGAGCATCCACTGCGCGGCGGCGCCCTCGATGTGGTCGTACACCGTGTCCTTCACCTGCGCCTTCGCGGCGACCTTCGCGCCGTCCACCCAGAGCGACAGCTCGTCGCCCCGGCGCACGACCGCGAGGTGGTGCCAGCGTCCGTCCGCCACCGACGCGCCGCCCGAAACGGTCGTACGCGCCAGCGTGACCGCGAACCGGCCCTCGGCCGTCAGAAATACCGACATCTTCGGGTTGCGCGCGAGCTGCTGTCCGCCCGTGAACGGCGGCAAAAACCCCGCGTAGAAGGAGAAGGTGAAATCGCCCCGCGCCGGTAGGATCATGGCGGAGGGAAGGCGGATCGACGCGCCGGGCGCGCACCAGAGCGCCTGTCCCTCCACTCCCGCCACGCCCACGATCACGCCGGGGTGCAGCTCCGCCACGCGCACGGGGTGGTACGGCGTGGTGAACTTCGCCTCCATGGGGTCTGTCCCCGCAGGAATGTCGAAGCTCCACCGGTCGCCGATGCGGCCTGCCGCCGGCGAGGCTTCAAGCGCCGGCAACGCCAAGGCGACGGCAGTCGCCATGCAGATCATTCGCGTATTCATCTTCATTTGTTCCTTTCATCTTTCAGCGTGCGTATTACATCGCGCCATCTTTCGACGAGTGCGGTCATGTCGCCCTTCACGGCCATCCACTGCGCGCCGCGCGCGCGCCATTCCTCGGCGCGGACGTCAAGCGCCACGCCCAGCATCACGCCGGCGGCGCGGATGCGGCGGCAGGCATCGTCGAATATCGCACGCAGCTCCGGGTCATCCCATTGGCCAGCCTTGCCCATCGACGCCGAGAAGTCGTAGGGGCCGATCATGATGCTGTCGAGTCCGTCCAACGCCAAGATGCGGTCGAGGTCGCGGTAGGCGTCGATGTGCTCCAGCTGCAGGATCACGATCGGGTCGTGCGCAGATGCCTTCCAGTATGCGTCAAAATCGCCCGCGCCGTAGGCAAGTCCGCGACGAAAGCCGCATCCCCGATTGCCCGTCGGCGGGTACCGCATCGCCTCGATGGCGCGCTTCGCCTCCTCGGCGTTCATCACCATCGGAACGATGACGCCCGCCGGTGCGAAGTCGATGATCTTCTTGATCTCCGTGTGGTTGCAGCAGGGCACGCGGTAGAAGCTCGCAGCGTCCGTGCCCTTCACGGCCATCAGGTGCTCCATCGCGCACTTGCGGTCGATGTCGCCGTGCTCGCCGTCGATGAAGACGAAGTCGAACCCCACGTTCGCCGCCAGTTCCGTGACAGTGGGGTCCGACAGCCCCACTACGGCGCCGATGGGGAACTCGTCGCGCCGCACCTTCTCCAGGAACTTCTCGAGGTTGTTGATCTTCATCCGCGCGCCCTTTGGATCAGCGGAAGATCAGAATCGTGCCGGACGGCGGCGTGGTGTCGAAGAAGCACAGACGCTGGAAGGAATACCCGCCGTTCAGAATCAGGCGATGTCCATACTGCGTCAGCGCGCCGCCATCGACCAGCATGTCGACAAGCGATGCGGGCTTGTCGTAGCATGTGCCGAACAAGCGTCCGCGGCCGTCGCCCGCGATGCCGATGATGTCGAGGCTCCCGCCCTTCGACTTTTTCTCGCCCGTAACAAGGTCCCAACAGTACAGGTTCCGCGAGAATCCGCCCGCGTAAAGTTTCCTCGCGCGCCTGTCGAGGTACAGCGTCTGGATGGCGCTAGCAGAAGACCACGCGACCTGGTCGAACGTGCCGTCCGGGTTGATCGCCAACAGTTCATTGGCGTCACGGTTGCAGACTGCTACACGACCATCTGGAAGCCCCGCAATGCCGCGCAGACGCCTCAGGTGCGTACCCAGATCTGCCGAGTCCGACGACGTGCAGAACAGCGTCGTGATGCCTGTCGTCACATCCGTTCGGTACATGCGCGAGTCGGTGGGCGCCGACACCAGCCCCACGGTTGAGTAGATGTAACGCCCGTCGTACGAGAAGCCCATCACATTGGGATTAGACGGTACGAGATCCCGGTCGAGCGTCAGGTCGAAGTACGTGCCGGTAAACGTCCCGTCCGTATTGAAGGCGAAGATGCGCCCGTTGATGAGAATCCACACCTTGCCGTTCGCGTACGTGATGTCGTCTCCCGCGAACATGCCGTACCATTTGTCAGTGTACGTACCGTCGGCAAAATAACCGTCCGGATCCCATTCCCCCGTTTCCTCGTTCTCGCGGAGGCGCAGGATCTTCTGCGCCGCGTTGTCTCCCACAAGAATGTACCGTCCCGCAGGCTTCGGGGCAGGGGCGCGCGTGCGGAAGTTGGGAATCCTCTTCGAAAGGATGTAGTTCGACGCGTTGACGTCGCGCGGGGCATCCGCCGCCGTCGTGTCGTTCAGGCTCGCGCCGAATACTACAACCAGGTCATCACCGGATACGACGACGTTCGGGTTGGAGAATCCGACCGTCTCCGGCGTTCCCGCGGCGGCGATGTCGCCGCACCAAGTCCATGCGAGCGTGTTCGTCGCGCAGTAGAGCGCAAGACGGTTCGCCTGGGCCCACGGCGTCGCCGAGTCCTTCGTGTACGTCGTCACCGCCCAGTACCTCTGGCTCGTCTCGTCCCACACGACGCCGAACGGACGCGAGGCGCCCAAGATAGACGCCGCGCCACGGTAGGCCACGCCGTTGTTATCCGCCTCGCGCCACCCCACGACCATTGACCCCACCGGCGTCGCGTTTGTGGCGCACACGTGGTTCGTGACGCTCGCCGCATAGAAGGCCACGGGGTATCTGCCGTCAAACACCACGCCTCCCGGACGTAAGGGGGCGACAGACCATTTGTTGGTAGCTAACGACGACAACCCTTTCAAGCTGCCACGCCACGCCGTCGCTACATCAAGGGAATAGATGCCGCCCGCAATGGCGAGGTTCCGCGCGTAGCCGGAGGCAGCGAACGTCGGATACCATTTCGCGGGAAGCGATGTCCCGGACTGTTGCTTGAACGTGCCCCACTTCATGCAACCGTCCGTCGTGGTTCCGCCCCAGGCGATGTTGCGGTCCGGTTCGATGCCCGCCGCGCGGAACGTGCCGGACGCGTCGTCATTGAAGCGGAACAACGCCACGGCACCGACCGAGGCATCCGATCCGATGCGGGTCCACGTCTCGCCATTGTCCGTCGATTTCCAGAACACGGACTGGTTGTTCTCGCCCTTCTCGCGGGCGAAGTCCGCCGCCATGTAGAGCGTACCGTTGCCCGGATCGGCAATCACGACCGGCACGCCCCACGCGTGCGCGTCCGGATCGGCGTGCGCCACGATCGTGCCGATCGCGGCGGCGGCCGCGTCCGAGCGGACCGTCGGGTCGCGCGGCACCTTCAGCCCGTCCGTCGCGAGCGACTGAAGCAACTTGATGTCGTTCTGCGCGAGCGCGGCCCCGTAGACGCGGATCTCGTCGAGGAACATGGCGTTGGCGTTCGACGCGGAAAGGAGCGCCCATTGCGCCTCGACGCCCGCCGTGGTGTCGTAGACCGTCGCCGTCGTCTCCTCGCTCTCCGCCTCCTTCTCGCCGTCAACCCACACCTCGAGCTTGTTGCTGCGGCGGGCGACCGCGACATGGTGCCACTGTCCGTCGGCAAGCGAAGACGTGCCCGTTGCGGACACGCCCGCCAATTCGGTTTTGAGCAGGCCGTCCGCCGTGACGGACACCGTCATCTTCGGATTCTTCAGCAGGATCTGCCCGCCGGCAAGCGCGTTCGGGAAGCCGACGAACAGGGTCATCGTGAAGTCGCCCGTCGGCGGCACGATGACGGCGGACTCCAGGCGCCCGTTCGCGCCCGGTGTGCACCACAGCCCCTCGCGCACGGCCCCACGCACGCCGGCGGTGAAGCCGGACAGCAACGCCGCGTTGCGGCGGGTCACGCAGCTCCAAAAAGCCGACGACAGGCTCGCCGGATTCGTCGCTGCGTTGAAGCTCCAGTACTCCAAAAGCTTGGTGATGGCCTCGGTCGTGTCCTCTTCGGGGAAAACGTCCTCGCGGAGGGCGTGTGCCTTTCCAATCTGTTCCGAATCTGCCACTTCACTTGATGCGATACTTGCGACAAGCGTCGCACCGTTGGTCGCGTCGAAACGGTAGACATTGCCGCGTCCGGCCTGCCACTCCGCCGTGTATGGGTTCCCAGCGATCAACGCGCCGGCAAACGGATTGTTGAGCACCACGGACGGCCATGCGCGGACGAAGTCCGTGATCTCGCCGTCCAGGCCGTATTCCGACCGCCCGAACACATTGGCGACATTTCCGGAGAAGCAATAGACGTGATTGCGCGCGACGTCGACCGCACAACCGCCAGTCGATCCGTCCGTGCGGTACCAGTGCTTGACGACGGCGCCCTTTCCATTCGAGACGTCGATCGCCTGCACGCCGGAGTATTGTGGGAGGGTGTCTCCCCAGTAGCCGACCTGGGCGCCGTTGCTCCGGCCACATGCGTAGAGCAGGCCGTCGCTCCCCCAGGCGAGACAACGTACCTTTGAAATGCCGTTTGTGACGAACACGGAGGAAGTTCCCGATCCCAGATGCAGCGCACTGATCTTATTGCGCCCGGCTCCCGAATCCAGGTCTGATCCATAGATGTACGCCTGGTCGCCCGAAATCTCGAAACTCGTACACCCACTGAGCGTGCCGACCTTCCTGACATATTGGCCTTCAATCGTGTAACGTTGAACATCTCCGTTGCCAAAACATACATAATACCCACCATGAGCGGGAAGAACATTGCAGATGCTCTTTAAAGTTTCATATGTGGCAAGCGGTGTTGTCTCTTCCCACGTCTCGTTGGCCTCACCTACGTTCATCACATTGAAGCGATGGATGGCTGTCTGCCCACCTTCATTGAGCCACAGGACGCGCGTGTCCTTCGCCTGAACCGTGCCGAGAAATCCCGTCGCGCAGAGAGCCAGCGCGAGGATCGTCCGTGTCATT
>CAMPAF010000079.1 GCA_946631535.1 uncultured Verrucomicrobiota bacterium | reverse complement strand
CACGATAGTGATCGTGGACGACCGCACCGGTCACTTCGGCCACATCAACGCCGACTGCTTCTACTTCGACGATGCGCCTACGGCGAAATGACGCACTACGGCCTCTACCGCCCTACCGCCGTTTTTGGGTGAGTGGGACAGAAGTGTTGTAATCTGACGGGTGATGGTGTATACTGTGCGCGTTGATTCTGGTTCCGTTCGGTGGTCGAATGGAATGTTCTTGGAGGCAAGATGGGAAAGATTATTACTCTTGGAGTCGTGTTGTGCCTCGGTGCGGTCTGCGCCGAGGTGAAGTCGCAGGATGCCTGGGAATGGCACGACGGTTCCGCTCTGCCGCAGGAGGGGCGCGGCTTTTCCGATACGGCCACCCCCTACGTCCGCATTCCCGATCGCCTGCGCGGGAACTGCTCCGGCGCCGTCTGGGGCCTCAGCCGCAATTCCAGCGGCATATGCTACCGCTTCTCCACGGACTCGCGCCAGATGCGCGTCAAGTGGACAGTCGGCGATCCGGTCCTTTCCACCCACAACATGACCGGCGCGGGGAGGAGCGGCGTGGACGTCTATGGCTGGGACGAGGGAACCAAGACATGGCGGTTCGTGAAGGGGAGCCGCCCCAAGAAGACCGACAACGAAATCTCTTTCCCCTGGACGCCTGGGCGGCCCTGCATGATCTACCTGCCTCTCTACAACGAGGTCGTGCGGTTCGAGGTCGGAGTCCTGAAAGGGTCCAAGGTGGCGCCGCTGCCGCCGCGCGCGAGCGGCGTGTCCAAGCCCGTGGTGTGCTATGGTACTTCGATCACGCACGGCGCGAGCGCGTCGCGTCCGGGCCTCTCCTGGACGGCCCAGGCCGCACGCCGCGCCGACGTGCCGTTCGTCAACCTCGGCTTCGCAGGGTCGGGGAAGATGGAGCCGTCCATGCTCGACGTCGTGGCGGAGATCGACGCCTCGCTCTACGTGCTGGACTGCCTGTGGAACATGTCCCCCAAGCTGGTGGAGGAGCGTTTCGAGCCGTTCGTGCGCGAGCTTCATCGCCGCCGCCCGACGACGCCCATCCTTTGCGCCGAGGACTGCAGCACGTTCCGCGACAGGACGGAGAAGGGGATCATGGTCGAGAAGATCGTGGCGAAGCTCAAGGCGGAGGATCCCGTGGCGTGGAAGGACCTGCATTTCATCCCGAACACCGAACAGATGGCGCGTGACTGCGAGGAGACCGTGGACGGATGCCATCCGAACGACTGCGGCATGCGGCAGATGGGCATCGGCTTCGGGAACCGGTACAAGCAGATCCTTGGCCTGAAGTGACCGATTCGGGATTGGATTTGTGCAATAAAGAAAAGGAACCCATAAATGAAGATTGGAATCTTGCTTGGCGTGACGGCGCTCGGTTGGACCGTGTTGGCAGCGAACACATGGTACGTGGACGATGCCAACTACGGCGCGTCTGGAACGGGTGAATCGCTGGAGACGGCGTTCGGCACGATCCAGGAGGCCGTCACGCGCGCCAGTGCCGGCGACACGGTGCTTGTGGCGCCGGGCACGTACAACCGAGGTTCGACCAAAGCCTCGGACGACAGTACGTCCAGCCGCGTCGTCATCGACAAGGACATCACCGTCAAGTCAATCGAGGGCGCGGCCAAGACGATCATCGTGGGTGCGCCGGACTTCACGGGGGAACCGTTGCACGGGCTGGGACCAGATGCCGTGCGCTGCGTGGCGATGTCGGCGACGGGATCCGTGTTGGAAGGGTTCACGCTCACGGGCGGATACGTCTACCAGTCCACGGGGTCGGATAGTTTCACGGTCCGCGGCGGCGGCGTTAACATTGCGATAGGGAATAACAGCAATCTACATAAGCCGTTCGTCGTGGACTGCGTGATCTCCAACAACGTGGCGACGCGCGGCGGCGGCGCGTTCGGCGGCACGCTCGTCAGATGTTTCGTCGCGGAAAACAGGGTCTACAACACCGCCAGCAACACGACGCGCAACGGCGCGGGCGCGCGTAGCGGCCGTTATTACAACTCATGGTGAACTGCACCGTGATGGGGAATCACAGCAATCCGTCCGTGGCCACCGACTTCAGCTCGTCGTCTCCGGCGTGCGTCTGGAATTCGATCATTCACCACAATGCCGGCAACCTTTCGTCGAGCATGGCGCAGGCGAACAGCATCGTTTCAGGAACCGACTATCTGGTCGTCTCGCCGATCACAGACGACTGGCGGCCGATCGCGGGTTGCACGGCGGACGGGGCGGGGAGCCTGGAAGGCCTCGCGACAATCCCCGAAGAATACCGCGACAAGGATTTCTACGGCAATCCGCGCACGACGGACGGGACGGTATGCGTCGGCGCGGTGGAAGGTGTCGTGACGCCGAAGGGCGGGCTGATCACGTTTGCCAACACGGACGTCACGTTGGACGGGCATCCCGTTTCGCGTCCGACCCTCTACCACCACGCCGCCGAATGGCCTGCGCAGGTATACCTGAAGCCAACGGCGGCAGCCGAGGGGCTGGCCTTCTTTGGCACTGTTGCCGAGGAGAAGGTCGGTACCGCCGGATCCACTTACCACACGCTCTTCAACGACCGCAATGGCGGACGCTGGTTTACGTTGCCAGAGGCGGACACGACCGTCAACCTCACGCCTGTATTTGCTTCGCTCCTGTGGGTTGACCGCGCCTCGACGGCGGCAGAGCCGGACGGTTCGGCTGCTGCGCCGTTCCCCACGATCCAGCAAGCCGTGGACGCGACCGTCAGTGGCGTCAACAGCGGTTACCGCGTGATTCGCGTGCGGCCCGGCACGTACGACACGGGCTGGACCTCGAACAGCTGGGGGCGGGCGCGCGTGATCGTGTCCGCGAAAAACGTCTTGCTGACTTCGGAGCAAGGTTCCGAGAACACGATCATCGTGGGCGCGTCCGACCCGGATGCGCCGGCGTCCGACAACGGCTGCGGCCCGAACGCCCTCCGCTGCGTGCTGGTGGAAGGAAGCTACGCCCACGTAGGCATCAGCGGGTTCACGCTGACGGGCGGACATTCCCAGATCGGAACGAGCGGCGGTGACGCGAAAGGACACGGCGGCGCGTTCAGGTTCCAGGAAAGGACGCGCCAGCAGGCGCTTGACTGCATCATCACGAACAACGTGGCGTATCGGGGCCCGGCCGGGATGTACGGTTGGTGCCAGCGGTGCCTGATGGCCGACAATTACGATCAGTCTGGGATAAACGCCATCTTCCGCGAGGGGAGGCTGTCGTCCTGCGTCTTCCGCGACAATCTGAACGCCGCGCACACGGGCATCGGGCAGAACGTGTGGGCGTACCAGTGCACGTTCCTTGGCGTCGCCGGGAAGCATAACGTCTACACGGCCAGCTCCGGCTCTTTCACCATCCTTGCCGCAAACTGCCTTTTCCTTGACGGCAACAACGGCAACGACTCGATCGGCCTCGTCGCGGGGTGCTTCGCGGACACCACCGGCAACAAAAACCGGACCTACGGCATCACCTACGGCGCGGCGTGCGTCGTGGACAAGGGCGCGCGCGACTTCCGTCCGCTCGCCACCTCGCCCCTCGTGGGCGGCGGCGACACGTCCAGCAGGGAATGGGCGCACTACACGGTCTCGGACTTCCAGAACCGCCCGATCGTGTTCACGGACGGCAAGCCGACGATCGGCGCGTACCAGCACACGGTGGGCGCGGTGGTCGTGACGCTGCCGGAGGGCGGCGTGATGAACGCCGTGACGAACGTCCTTGAGGCGGGCGAGACGCTGACGGGCACGATAACCTCCACCGAGCGCAACCTGCTGGGCATCACCGTGAACGGCGACTATCAGGAAGGGGTGTTTGCGTGGACGGCGACGGGTGCCGAGGACGCGCCGCCGACGACGGTCAACGCGGTCTACACGCCGGACTGGTACGTGGACGCGGTGAACGGCAACGACGCCGCGAACGGCTGGACGGCCGCGACGGCGAAGAAGACGCTGGCGACGACGGCGGCGCTTGCCGTCTCTGGCGATACCGTGCATGCGCTGCCGGGCGTGTACAAC
Organism: uncultured Verrucomicrobiota bacterium; assembly: GCA_946631535.1. The sequence continues at coordinate 6,829 of CAMPAF010000079.1, read as the reverse complement.
ACGGGGGACATGCTGTCGCCCGAGCACTTCTACAACCAGACGCTGACGGTCAAGTCGCGCGTGGTGGTGCCGCGAGGCGTGACGCTCGTCGCAGAGGGGACTCGGGACGAGACGATCATCGAGGGCGCGGCGGCGACATATGCGCGCACCCAAGGTACGTTAGGCGATACGTCGATGGGATCGTTCGAGGAGTGCTTCACGAAATATGGTGTTGGTCCGGATGCGACGCGGTGCGTGACGCTCCTGCCAGGAGCGCGGATAAGGGGCTTCACGTTGCGCGGCGGGCGCACGGACGTTTCCAACAACGAGACGGCCGACAACCATTCGGGCGGCGCAGTGTTTGGACTGGATCATCAGACATGCTTCGTTGAGGACTGCCTCGTGGAGGTCAACTATTCCGCCCGCGCGGCTCTTGCCCGTGTCACTGCCGACCGATGCGTCATTCGCGGCAACTACTGCATGTGGAACCGTCCGGGCGCCACCTATTCGCTTCTCCGCAACTGCCTCTTTACGGAAAACCGCGGCGATCGCGTGGCCGACTTCTGCTACGGCTTCTACAACTGCACGTTCCACAAGAACTACGGATATACCACGACGTCCACCGGTGTCTATGTCCTGAGCCAAGGTCCGAATGGCGTAGCGGTGCCGTTTATCAACTCGATCTGTACGCAGACATCAAACAACAACAAGTTCGGAGACATTCGCAACTCGATCTTCCTGGATGGCGTCACCGTCCAGGGCACCAACTCGTGCGAGAACCTGATGCGCGTGGCGTCGGCGGACGAGCTGCTGGACGCGAACGGCGCGCCGCTGAAGGGGTCGATCGCGGTGGACGGCGGCGATATTTCCTGGTACGACGCGGCGGCCGGCGACAAGGACGTGAACGGCGGCCAGCGCGTCTACAACGGCGCGATCGACGTCGGCGCCGTCGAGTACGACTGGCGTCCCGACTACAAGGCCCTCCTGACGGACTCGCGGCGGCTGGCGGTGACGGCGGCCTCGCCGGAGGTGGAGGCGGCGGTTGGCGGCGTGTACCTGCCGGGCGGCGAGCTGACGGCGGAGGTGTCCGACACGCGCGCGGCGGGCGGCACGGGGTGCGAGCTGACGGCGCGCGTGACGGGCACGGGCACGCTCACGGTGCGCGTGGGCGACGTGACGGTACGCGAACTGACGGCGGCGGACGGCGAGACGTCGCTCAAGCTCAGGACGACGGGCCTTGCCACGTCCTTCGTCTGCGCCTACACGCCCGGCGAGAACGAGACGGGCGGCGCGTACGTGGGCCCGTTCGCGGTGGAGAACGGTCTGACCCTCATCTTCAGGTAGGTTATGCGAAAAGCGTTAGGCTTGTCTGTGGCCGTTTTGTGCGTCACGTTGTTCGCCGACGAATCGGCGAGCCATGCGCGCGTGCGCATCCGGACGGCGAAGGGCGTGGAGACGCGGCGCGTGCCGCTCGTGCGCACGGGCGAGAACGCCGCGCGCTTCACGTTCCGACGGGCCGATTTGCCGCAAGGCGCCAAGTGGCTGGACGTGGTGCCGGACTTCATGACCGCGCGGCGCGGCGAGGATGGCTACTGGATCCAGGGGCGCGGACTCTACGGCACGTTCGACAAGCCGGCCGGCACGAACGTCTGGCGTCGCCAGCAGATGCCCATCTACGGCATGAAGCGCGGGAACCGTCTCGCCTGGGCGCATGTGCGGACGTACCGTTTCGACTACGACCTGACGGTGACGGCCGCGAACGGCACGTTTGAGATCTTCCCGCGCATCCAGTTCGACCGCGTGCGCCGGTTCTTCGACCTCTACGCCGACATCGAGATCGACTTCCACTTCCTCGAAGGCGACGCCGCCGACTACAACGGCATGGCCAAGGGCTACCAGGCATACCAGTTCGCGCACGGCGTGAAGCCGATCAAGGAACGGATCAGGGATTACCCCGACCTCGCCTACATGTGCGACGCGATGGTGATCCGCATCCAGACGCACGGTGCAAAGACAATTCCCGACAAGCCGACGGACTTCACGAAGGAGACCGAATGGCCCATCAACGTGTACATGCCGTTCGACAAGGCGGAGGAGTTCGTGTCTGCGATCCACGCCTCGGGCATCGACAAGGCGGCCATCGTCTCGGCCGGCTGGAACAAGGGCGGCTACGACGGACAATTGCCGGAGCACTTTCCCGTGGAACCCGTGTTCGGCGGCGAGGCGGGCCTGCGGAAGCTCATCCGCCACACGCAGGATCTCGGCTATCTCATCATGCTGCACGCCACCTGCACCGAGGTGTACCGCATCTGCCCGCGCTTCGACGAGAACGACATCGCCAAGCGGCGGGACGGGTCGTGGGACTGGAACGGGCTCTACTTCGGCGGAAGCTGCTACTGGGTGTGCGAGCGGCGGAGCTGGGAGAACTGGATCCCCGAGGAGATGCGGCGGATGCGCGCGCTCGGCGTGAAGGGGAGCCACTACGTGGACGTGTTCTCCGCCACGTACCCGAACAGGTGCGCCGATCCGCGCCACCTGGCCACGCCCGAGCAGATGGCCGGATACCAGAACAACATCCTCGCCGAGGCGAAGAAGGTGTTCGGCGGCGTCACGTCCGAGGGCGGCTACGACCACGTGGCGGCGAACATCGACTGCATCAACTACGTGTCCGTGGAGATGAAGAAGATCCACGACGGAAAGACGAAGGGACTGGAGCTGGTGAGCGGGTGCCATCCGCTCTGGGAACTCGTCTACCACGGCGTGATCCTCTACACGCCCGACCGCCTCACGCAGAACCACACGCGCGGGCAGAACCATCCGAAGAAGGACGAGTCCGGAACGCTTGACTGGCTGGAAGGGGACGGCATCGTGGATCCCGCGATCTCGTTGAAGATCGTGGAGTTCGGCGGACGTCCCATCTTCTACTCCTACAAGACGAAGGACGTGCCGGCGATGAAACGCGCGTGGGACGAGTTCGTCCCGGTGCGGCATCTGCAGAAGGAACTGATGCTGTCGCATCGGACGCTGGCGCCGGGCGTCACCGCCACACGCTACGGAAACGGCGAGACGGTGGTGTGCAACTATTCCGACAAACCCTATCAACACGGTCTGGAAACAGTGCCGTCGCTCGGTTACCGGATCTTGAAGGGTGAAAGGTGAATGGAGTAGGAGATTATTTGCTGGCGGAGCAAGTTAGGCGGAAGCCGTAGTTGTTGTGTCTGGCCGCGGGCGAGTAGCTGTTGCGTGACGCGGAGCGGCAGTCCGGCGCGCTGCCGCTCCAGCTGCCGCCGCGCTGCACGCGGCCGGAACCCCATCTTGGGCCGATGGGATCTTTCGCCTCCTTCGTGCTGAACGAGCCGCGGCCCTGGTACCAGTCGAGGCACCACTCCCATACGTTGCCGTGCATGTCGTAGAGTCCCCACGCGTTGGGCCGGAACGAGCCTACATTGGCGTGGCCGCCCTTTTTGTTGGTCCTGTTGTAGTAGTATTGGCCCACCTCGTCAAGTTGCGGGTCCCTGCCGGAACCGCTGTTCGTCAGTTCCTTGCCGTTGTTCAGGGCGTTGGTCGTCCCGGCCCGGCAGGCATACTCCCACCTGGCCTCGGTCGGCAGGTCGAAGGAGCCGATGCCCGTCTTTGCGCGTATCATGCCGATGAACGAGGCCTCGTCCACTTTGTTGGATGCCGGCCAGTTGAATTCAGCTGATTCGCCGCGGATGTCGTTCCATGATATATGCTCCACGGGATGCATGTCGCCGCCGTAGGAGGACGGCTTCTGTCCGGTGACGAGCTCGTACTGCTTCTGGGTCACCTCGAACACGCCGATGTAGAATGGCTTCTCGATCGTCACCTTGTGCTGGGAGGCCTCGCCGCCGGTATAGCCCTTTTCGGAAACGCTGCAGCCCATGGTGTACGAGCCGGGGTCGATGCGGCGAAGCACGAGCTTGGTGGTCTTGTGCTCGTTGGTCCAGCCTCCGTTCGGCACTGCGCCCAGGTATGAGACCGGATATGATACGGCGTTCGTGCCGCCAGAGAGGTCGACCACGAGGTACAGGCCGTTGCCTGGCGCGGTCTTGCCGGTTTGCGCGTTGTCCGCGTAGGCGAAGCCGCACGTGATTACCGCCATAGCCACCACCATCCGTTTCATGCTCATGATTCTGGTCCTTTCTGCAAGTTGCGGATAGTCTATCACGCATCGGCTGGACCGGCAAGAGGGAAATTACGGATTTACGCGGCGATGGCGGTTTGGTATAATACACGTGCTCACCAAGGAAGAAAAAATGAACAAGCTGACAGCAGACGAACTTCGCGAGACGTACCTGAGCTTCTTCGAGTCGAAGGGCCACGCGCGCATTCCCGGCGCGAGCGTGATTCCCGAGAACGACCCGACGGTGCTTTTCACGACGGCGGGCATGCACCCGCTCGTGCCGTACCTGATGGGACAGATGCCGCATCCGGCAGGGTCGCGTCTCACGGACGTGCAGAAGTGCATCCGCACGGGCGACATCGACGCCGTGGGCGACTCCGCCCACCTCACGTTCTTCGAGATGCTCGGCAACTGGTCGCTCAACGACTACTTCAAGCCCGAGGCCATCGCCTGGAGCTACGAGTTCCTAACCACGAAGCTCGGCTTCGACCCGAAGGACCTCTACGTGACCGTGTTCGCGGGCGAGGACGGCATCCCGCGCGACGACGAGGCCATCGCCCTCTGGAAGCAGCAGGGCCTCCCGGACGACCACATCTTCCCGCTCCCGCGCGAGGACAACTGGTGGGGCCCGGCCGGCACCACGGGCCCCTGCGGACCCGACACAGAGATGTTCATCGACACGGGCAAGGAGAAGTGCGGGCCCGACTGCCGTCCCGGCTGCCACTGCGGCAAGTACATCGAGATCTGGAACAACGTGTTCATGCAGTACAACAAGAACGCGGAAGGGAAGTTCGAGCCGCTCGGCCGCCATAACGTTGACACCGGCATGGGCGTGGAACGGACGGTGTGCATGCTCTCGGGCGCGGAGACCGTGTTCGACACGGAGATATTCGCGCCCATCATGGCGAAGATCGACGAGCTTTCGACAACGGCGCCCGAGGATGGGGAGCTGACGCTCCGCGCGCGGCGCATCGTGGCCGACCACATGCGCACGGCGACATTCATCCTCTGCGACCCGAAGGGCGGCGTGAAGCCCGGCAACATCGGCGCTAACTACGTGCTGCGCCGCCTCATCCGCCGCGCCGTGCGCTACAGCCGCTTCCTCGGCATCGCGCCAGGCTTCACAGTGAAGCTCGCCGAGACGATCTGCGAGAAGTACAAGCACGTCTACCCCGAGCTGGCGGTGAACCTCAAGACGTGCAAGAACGACCTCGAGGCCGAGGAGAACCGCTTCAACCAGACGCTCGACAAGGGCGCGGCGATGTTCGCGAAGGTGGCCGAGCAGCTGAAGCTCCACAACCAGACGCAGATCAGCGGCAAGACCGCGTTCAAGCTCTACGACACGTTCGGCTATCCGCTCGAGATGACGCTCGAGCTCGCCAAGGAGCAGGGGCTGGAAGTGGACGTGGCCGGCTTCGAGGAGGCCAATAAGAAGCACCAGGAACTGAGCCGCACCACGTCCGCCGGTTCGTTCAAGGCGGGCTTGCAGGACAATTCCGCGGTCGTGACGCGCATGCACACCGCCACGCACCTCCTGCACGCCGCGCTCCACAAGGTGCTCGGCCCGACCGCGAACCAGAAAGGGTCCAACATCACGCCGGAGCGCCTGCGCTTCGACTTCACCTGGCCCGAGAAGATGACTGACGAGCAGATCAAGGCTGTGGAGGACCTCGTCAACCAGTGGATACAGGAAGGCATCGCCGTCTCGAAGAAGACGACCACCGTGGAGGAGGCCAAGAACGAGGGCGCGATGGCGCTCTTCGGCTCGAAGTACGGCGACCAGGTGACGCTCTACACGATCGGCGACGTCTCGAAGGAAATCTGCTGCGGTCCGCACGTGGAGAACACGAGCGAGCTCGGCAGCTTCAAGATCACCAAGGAGCAGTCCTCTTCCGCAGGCGTCCGCCGCATCAAGGCCGTGATCGGCAACTTGTCCGCATGATTTCAGTCCTGTTGTTCAAACCCACAAAAAAAGGAATACTAACATGAAAAAGATGATGATGGCGTTTTGTGCGGCGCTGATTGGCCTCTCGGCCTCGGCCGAGTGCTGGTGGACCTGGTTCGAGGAACGAGCGGACAAGAACGTGCATGGGTGTGAGCTTGGCCTGTTCACGAAGAGCCAGGAAGTGAGCGGTGCGCAGGTGTCGATATGCTCGAACAAGGCCGATGACTTCGTGTCCGGCGCGCAGGTGTCGTTCGGATATTCGCGCGTGAAGACGTTGCGCAACGGCGTGCAGACGGCGCTCTTCAACCGTGCGCACTCGTCGGCGCTCCAGATCGGACTCATCTGCGTGAACGAGACTGGGTTCCTGCCGGTGTTCGTGTTCTTCAATTTCGACAAGGCGCAGTTCGGCGGCAAGAAATAGCCGATGGGCGCAAGGTTCTTCGCGGATCTGGCGTCGAAGTACGCAGCGTACGTTGATGCGTATCGTGCCTTTCCGTCTCTCGCCCTTCCGCCGATGATGGAGCTCAAGCGTGTCCACACGGCGCATGTCGTGGACAACGCGAAGCTGATCGCGGAGGGCGAGGGGTTTGACGCCGAGACGGCGCGCGCGTGCGAGGCTGCGGCGCTCCTGCACGACACGGGGCGCTACGAGCAGCTGAAACGCTACAACACGTTCCGCGACGCGGATTCGGTTGATCATGCCGTTTTCTCGCACGACATCGTGGTGGAGAAGGGGTGGCTGGACGGCGACCCGCAGCGCG
>CAMPAF010000078.1 GCA_946631535.1 uncultured Verrucomicrobiota bacterium | reverse complement strand
CTCCACATGCACCTCAAGCATGCGTGTCTGCCAATTTCACCACCCGAGCAGGCGTGAAAACGGCGTGTATGATATCATAATGCCGCCCAACCCGCAAGGGGGTATTTTGAACATTTCGCAACGGCGGCATTTGCTATACTATTTGCATGCAACGGAAAAAATACAAGGGCCATCGTGGAGTCGGCGTCCTGGCCGCATTCGCGCTGGCGGCGCTCGCGGCCTGCGGAAGCACTTCGGTCTCGCGCGATCTCGTGGTCTATGGCGGCACGCCAGGCGGAATCGCCGCCGCAGTGGAGGCACGCCGCCTCGGCAAGAGCGCGGTGATAGTAGAACCGTCAAACCGCATAGGCGGACTCACCACCGGCGGACTCGGCCAGACGGATATCGGCAACAAGGCGGCCTTCGGAGGCATCGCGCTGGAGTTCTACCGCGCCGTCGCGGACTGGTACAAGGACGAACGCCACTGGACGCGCCAGAAGCGCAGCGACTACCTGCCGGACGGCCAGTGCGCAGGAACGCTCGGCACGGACTCCATGTGGACGTTCGAGCCGTCCGCAGCCCTCGCCATCCTCAACGGCTGGATGGCGCGCGACGGCATCGAGGTTGTCCTCGGCGAACGCCTCGACCGCAGTCACGGCGGAGTCGTAAAGCAGGACGGAACGATCGTCCAATTCCGAACCGAAGGCGGACGCGTCTTTCGCGGCAAGATGTTCGTCGATGCCACATACGAGGGCGACCTCATGGCGGCGGCTGGCGTATCCTACACCGTCGGCCGCGAGGCGAACGCCGTCTACGGAGAGACAATCAACGGCATCCAGCGCAAGCACGCCGTATTCCACCAGTTCTGGCCAGGCGTCGACCCATACGTCGTGAAAGGCGAGCCGTCGAGCGGTCTCCTGCCCGGCGTGGAGGCGGACTGTCCCGAACCCGACGGATCCGGCGACCGCAGGATACAGGCATACTGCTTCCGCATGTGCCTGACCGATGTCTCGGCCAACCGCATCCCCTTCCGCAAGCCTGACGGCTACCGGGAGCTGAACTACGAGCTGCTCCTGCGCCAGCTTGAGGTCGGGGAGAGCATTCCCAACGCCCGCAAGGCCGGCTGGCAGAAAGGCCCGCCGTGGATCAACTCCAAGATGCCGAACCGCAAGACGGACACCAACAACCGCCAGGCGTTCGCGAGCGACTTCGTCGGCGCGAACTGGTCGTGGCCGGAGGCTTCGTACGCCGAGCGCGAGCGCATCCTCACGGCGCACCTCGCCTACCAGCAGGGATTGATGTGGACGCTTGCGAACCATCCGCGCGTCCCGGAATGGATCCGCAAGGAGGTCTCGCGCTGGGGCACCTGCAGGGACGAGTTCCAGGACGGACTCGGCGACGGCTGGCAGCGTCAGCTTTACGTGCGCGAGGCGCGCCGCATGGTGGGCGAGTGCGTGATGACAGAACATCATTGCCGCGGCGCGGCAAACGTCGCGCACCCCGTGGCCATGGGCGCATACGGCATGGACTCGCACAACTGCCGCCGCTACGTCGGCAAAGACGGATTCGTCCACAACGAGGGCGACGTGGAGGACCACAAGGGCTTCGACGGCAAGCGGCTCAAGCCATACTCCATCGACTACGGCGCAATCGTCCCCAAGCGCGGCGAGTGCCGCAACCTGCTAGTGCCAGTGTGCGTCTCCGCCTCGCACATCGCCTACGGCTCGATCCGGATGGAGCCGGCGTTCTTCGCGCTCGGCCATGCCGCCGGCGCGGCGGCATCCATCGCCATCGACGCAAAGGCGTCCGTGCAGGACGTGGACTACGCAATGCTGAGAGCCCGCCTGCTCGCGGACGGGCAGGTGATCGAGCGGAAGAGGAAGTGAGCGTTGCCTGATTTCAGGCGACGACGACGCGCTTCGCCGTGCGGGCGCGAATTGCCGCCGCCCAAGCCTCGCACTTTTCCTTGGGCGGGAACTCCGCCTGCGCGAGTGGCGGCGTTTTGCCGAACTTCCTGTACTTCTCCAGCCCCACCGGATGGTAGGGCTCCACAGTGACTTCCTCCACGCCTGCCAGCCGTTCGGCAAGGTCGCCGACTGCGGCAAGATGAACCTCGTCGTCGTTGATTCCAGGCACGAGAGGACAACGCAGGAAGATGTGCGCGCCGGCCGCATCCAGCCGCTCCAGGTTGGCAAGGACAAGCCCGTTATCCACGCCAGTCAGTTCGCGATGCTTCCCAGAATCGGTTGCCTTGACATCGTATAGGAAGAGATCGACGGCAGGAAGAAAACGCTCCAGCGTCTCCCAAGGCGCATAGCCGCTCGTGTCTAGCGCCACATGTATGCCTGCGGCCTTCGCGGCCTTGGCAAGCGCGATGGCGAAGTCAGGCTGGGAGAGCGGCTCGCCGCCCGTGAGCGTCAGCCCGCCGCCAGAGGCCGAGTAGAACGGAACGTCAGGCAGGACTTCCGCCATCACCTCGTCGACGGACATCATTCGCCCGCAGACCAAACCGTCCGCGGCAGTCTCCGGCTGCGGAAGCTGCGACTCCGGGTTGTGGCACCAGGCGCAGCGGAGAGGACATCCCTTGAGGAACACGCTCGTCCGAAGACCAGGACCATCCTTGACCCCGCCGCGCTTGATGTCGAATACCATGCCTTTCATGTCTGCCGTTTCCATGTCAGGCACGTTCGCATCGGATCTTGTCCGACAAAGGATTCCGCACCGTCAACCGATCATGCCGCCGTTGACGGAAATGATCTGGCCCGTGATGTAGTCGGCGTCCGGCCCCGCAAGGAAGGCCACGCACTTGGCGATGTCCTCCGCCGTGCCGAAGCGCTTGAGCGGAATCGTGTCCATGTAGGCCTTCTTCACGTCGTCTGGCAGGACATCCGTCATCTTCGACTGGATGAAACCCGGCGCGACGGCGTTGCAGCGCACGTTGCGGGAGCCGAGTTCCTTGGCCGTGGTCTTCGTGAGCGCGATCACGCCGCCCTTCGAGGCCGTGTAGTTGGCCTGGCCGGCGTTGCCCATGATGCCCACCACCGAGGCGATGTTGATGATGGCGCCGCCCAGCTGCGTGCCGTCCGCCGCCTTGTTCTTCATCATCGGGCGAGCCACTGCGCGCGTGAAGAGGAACGTGCCCTTGAGGTTTACGTTCAGCACGGCGTCCCAGTCCTCGTCGCTCATGCGCATCAAAAGGCCGTCCTTCGTGATGCCGGCGTTGTTCACCATGATGTCCACCTTGCCGAAGGTCTCTATCACCTTCTTCACGCAGGCGTCCACCTCGGCGGACACGGCAACATTCACGCCAACGGCGAGCGCCTTGCGGCCAAGCCCTTCCACGAGGCCGACCGTCTCTGCGCACCATTCTTCCTTGAGGTCGCACACCGCCACGTCCGCGCCTTCGGCGGCGAGCTTCTTCGCTATCTGCTGTCCGATGCCGCGGGCCGCGCCCGTGACGATCGCTATCTTGCCTTCAAGTTTGCTCATCGTTATTCCTTTCAGTGAAATGGATGCGGACATTATACACGATTGCGTGCCGCATTTCAAACGACAAGCACGTCCTTCTGGCGCTGACGGTCGCGGAAGGATCTGGCGCAGAAGATCGGCCTGCCCGTGGCCGGATCGAGGCCGGTGTAGTACATGGCTGTCGCCGCCGTGAGCGGCGTGGGCGTGAATATCTGCACCTGCTCGGGACGGAGGTTGAGCCTCGAGAGCGCGAACCGCTTCAGCTCCCGCATGTCCCCCTCTGTGCAGCCTGGATGCGCCGCGATGAAATAGTAGGTGAGGAACTGCCGCTTCCCGCAGCGCCGCGACGCGGCGTCGAACCTCTCCTTGAAGCGCAGGAGCGACTCCACCCCAGGCTTGCCCATCGCCGCCAGCACTCGGTCGGACACGTGCTCTGGCGCAAGCTTCAGCTGACCGGAGACGTGGTGACGCGCCAGCTCGTCAACGTAGGCGCACCCGTGCGCCCTGTCCGCATCCACGACGTCAGGCCGGATGCCCGAGGCCACGAACACGTGCTTCACGCCCGGCAGGCCACGCAGCCGCCTCAGCAGCACAAGCTGCGCCGAGTGGTCAGGTTTCAGTGCGGGGCACACGGACGGGAACAGGCAGTCCTTCCCGGGACACGCCCCCTTCTCCTTCTTTCGTCCGCAGTCGATTCCGTACATGTTCGCCGTCGGCCCGCCCACGTCCGAGACCGTGCCGCGAAAGCGCGGATGACGCGCAAACCGTTCCACCTCGCCCGCTATGGAGTCTGGCGAGCGGCTCACCACGCGCCGCCCCTGATGGACAGCAATCGCGCAGAACCGGCAGTTGCCGTAGCAGCCTCGGTGCGTTGTCACGGCGAACCGGATTGTGTCTAGCGCGCGTATCGCCCCCTGCGCGCGGATGGATGGCGGCGCATCGAGCATGTATGGGATGTCGTGGACGGCGTCCAGTTCTCCGGGCTCAAGCGGCAGCGCAGGCGGATTGTGAACGAGGAAACGCGTATCGACCTGCTGCAGCAGCGGCCGCGCCGTCACGGCGTCCTGCTCGGCGGAGAATATGTTGAACGCCGCGATAAACGCGCGGCGCCCCTCGTCGGTGGGCGCGGACACCTCGGCGAACGACGGCAGACGGACTGCTGTCGCGAGTGTCCGCGCCGGTACTGCAGCCTCGTTCGCCAGGTAGCAGATACCGCGGATGCCGTGCCAGTCCTTCCCGTCGCGCAACGCCTCCGCAAGCGCGGTCATCGCGCGCTCGCCCATGCCGTAGCAGAGGATGTCCGCCTTCGCGTCGCAGATCACTGGGCGGCGGACTTTGTTGCTCCAGAAGTCGTAGTGCGCCACGCGCCGCAGCGACGCCTCGATGCCACCCAGCACGATCGGACGGGCAGGACGATACGCCGCGCGCGCAAGGTTGGCGTATACGATCGTCGCACGGTCGGGGCGCCTTACGTTCTCGCCCCCCGGAGTGAAGTCGTCCTGGCGGCGGCGCTTGCCCGATGCTGTGTAGTTCGCCACCATCGAGTCGACGCACCCCGCTGATATGCCCCAGAAGAGGCGCGGCGGCCCGAACTCGCGGAACGCCGCAGGATCGCCAGTAGGAGGTTGGGACAGGACCGCCACCCGGAACCCGGCCTTCAGCAGCACCTGCCCTATCACGGCGATGCCGGAGTACGGAGAGTCCACATAGGCGTCGCCTGAAACGAGGACCACATCTGCCTCGTCCCAGCCGAGCCGTCTCATCTCTTCAACTGTGGTGGGGAGAAACATGGCGCCAGCGGACAAACGTGACTTGAACTGCACGTATTATCGCACAATTCGCCTTGGGCCGCAACCGCTACCGCAACCGCAACCGAGTGCTGTAGTAGGGCGATAAATAAATCACCGGAAGATCATCATCGTGCCGCCAGAGTACCACGCCCTGACGACGCCTGTCGATGAATCATAGCCGAAACCGAACGCCTTCGCGTCTTCATCGCCCTCGTACGAGATGTGCCAATTGCGGAGATTCACAGCGGACGGTTTCGCCGTCAGCGTGACGATGTCCTGACGGAATGCGCTCTTGTCCAGATTGTCAGGGTTCGCCACTCGCACGATGATGTTCCCTTCCGCCGTCAGCGACGGCACGCGCAGCGTCTTCGCCGTATTGCGCCCCGCGTAGCAGATGAACCCGCCGCCGTCCTTCACGGTCACGGCCGAGACCGTCCCAGTGCCGCCCAGCCACGCGCCGGAATCGACCGTCACGCCGCTCGACGTGGCGATGGAGCTGTCCACCAGCAACGCGCCGCCCGCGACCTCCGTCGTGTGCGTGTAGCTGATCGCGCCGTTCAGGCACAGCGTGCCCGGACCCGTCTTGCGGATGCCGCCCTGGAAATGGCACCACTGCCACGGATTGTACGTGTAGCCGTTGATTGCCGTGTTGTTGTAGTCGGTATAGCTCATGTTCACCATGTTGCGGATCGGCAGACGGATCGTGGCGTCCGTCTCCGTGTCCTTCGTGATGTCCGTCACGTCGAAATCGACGACCGTCCAGAGGTTCGTGAGGTGCGGCCACGCCGTTTTGACCGGCTCGTTCCCCTTCTCGCTGGACAGCGTAAAGCCCAGCGTCAGGTACGGGATGTCACGCAAGCCCGTATGTGCGGGAACGGTCAGGTCGTACGGCGTCGAGCCATCGAACGCCAACTTCTGCGCAATGGTGAACGAGCCCCACGACGGGAACCAGCCGGACGACGGGCCCTTGGTATACTGGAACGTCGCATCCTTCAGCGTCAGGCTGCCGAAATTCGCAAGGGCCTCCTCACCCAGAACGAGCGTGCCGCCGTCTATGAGCAAGTTCCATTCCTGCGGCGTGTTCAGGCAACCAAATGGCGATTCGGTATTCCGTTTGAGGATTTCAAGGGTTCCATCCTTTCTGACTGTGACCGTGCGCGTACGCGTGCCCGCCACAGCCCCTATCGCCGTGTGAAGCCAATTTGACGCCGTCAGGCCAAGTCCTTGAGCCTGCCCACAGATCACGAGCTTGCCTTCGGCCACCTCAACATCGCCGGTCGCGTCGCTGTACTTCGAATTGGCCAGCACCATCGTCCCCTTGCCATCCTTGCGGAACGAAGTGTTGAACAAGTACGTCGCGCCATTCCCGGACATGGAAATGGCCCCCAGCCTGTTCGAGACAATCAGGTCATCGACATTGTCAACCGTCACGCCGTCACCCGTCAGGTCGTCAACATAAATCGTGGCGAAGTTGGAAATGCCGCGCTTGAATGCGATCTGATAGTCGCCGGCCGCGCCAAAGACGTGGGGCTGGAGACCATGTCCTTTGAACTTGACGTCCGCCTCGCAGATGATGTTTCCTGCGGACGCGAAGAACGACGGGCAATTCGTGAAAGTAGCATAATGAAAACTCTGATTTCCCGTCAGCTTGACGTTTGCGCCATTGAAGATAGCCGTAATGATGGCGTTGTCGCTACGCGGCCCGCCCAAAAGCGCAGCCGTCGCATCGATGGTCGTCCCCGGCTCAAACAGGATTGTGCGCGTGTTGTGCATCGATCCGAGCGTACTTCTGTATTCGTTGGGGAACCACGAACCCGTCCGCGAGAGAATCCGTCCCGCATGACACGTGAAGTCATCTTTCGTATCGAACCGTGAACGAATCGTCAAATCGCCAGTGCCCCACTTGTCGATTGAACCCATCGCGCCACGCGCCTGTGTCCAGGTATCGACAAACGCTACCTCCCACGAGTAATTATTCACGTCGTTCGAGAACACCACGTTCCCAATGTTGTACTGGAGTTCGTTTTTCGTCGGCGCCGTCTGCTGCATGGAGACTTCAAACGACGTGGCCGTGTCGTCGAAGAGCACGTTGTCGCCCGAGTCGAACGCGACGGGCGTCCGCGTCTCGTCGCCCGCGACGCGCCAGTTCAGGGTCGTGAGATCCCATTTGTTGGCATCGGCCCCCTCCGCGCCGCCGACCCATATCAAGTCACGCGCCGAAGCCGCCACGGCAATGCCCAAGGCGATGGCAAAGCAAAACTTATACCCCCCCCCGTTTTTACCATTCTTTTTCAGTTTCATCGTTTTCTTCTTTCCTTTTACTTTGAGATTCACATCGATTCTTCCGCGACGAGTTCGCAGTTGACCATCTTCGGCCCGCGGTACTGGACGAGAATCAGGTGAAGTGTCGTGCCTTTCGCGAGAGCCGGAACCTTCTTGTCCTTTGCGTATTTCTTGAGCTGCGCGATGCCCTCTTTGCGCTGCGATTCCTGATCCGCCTTCTTTGCGCCCTTCTTGAGGTGCTTGAACTCGACGATGTAGCTGTGTCGCACGTCTGGGAAGCGGGTCTTGTCGGGGAAAAGGAAGAAGTCGCAGAATCCACGGGAAAGCTCAAGCTCCGGACTGGACAGAAAGTACTTGACGTGCCCGAACTCCGCCTGGTGAAACCCCTGTATGCGGTATTCGCCGCCAAGAGAACCGCGCACAGGCACACTCGCCTCGTAGTCGGCGGCGACCATGCCGACGAAACGCCGCCACGCGCCCTCGTAGGCGAAGCCGCGCGCGGCGGCCTCCCATTCCGACCAGTCCTTTTCCGGCGGGAAATACGCCTCGCGAAGATATTCGCACATCTGCTTCTCCACCGAGGCGTTCGGTACCCCGAACACGGGATCGCCATGGCTCTTCGCCGTCATCGAGAGAAGTCCGTAGTAGAAGAAAAGCGACTTGAAGTTCGTCGGCTTGATGATCGACTCCACCGGGAACGAATCGACAAGTTCAAATTGTATTCCGCCTGAAAGCATCAGGCTCTCCGTCACTGGCAGGGCGTTCGACCCCTCGATGCGCAGAACGGTCCGCTGGAGATCCGCGATCGTCTTGAGCTTCTCGTAGTCCGTCTTTATGTTGGCGTCCACCATGTTCTCCGGCGGTTCGCCCTTGGCCACAAGGTGCTTGAGGTGGTAGAGGGTCATATCGGAGTTGAACACGCACTCCACGCCCACCTTCTTCTTCGCGAAGCAGTAGCCGTCGTACCACGGCTTGATGGAGCTGACGATCCCTTTCGGGTTGCCGGATGTGAACTTGCCGGTTCCCTTGAAGTCGGAATACATCCGCAGCACTTCCGCCTCGGAGAATCCGAGCGCGGCGTTGAAGTCCGAGTCGAGCGTCAGGTTCGCGGCGATGTTGAAACCGCTTGTCAAGTCGTCCATGGTGACGGGCGATACGCCGGTCATGAAGATGCGGTCGAACTCGCCCTTGAACTTCTTGAACCAGTTGCGGTAGAATCCCGCGCCGTGCGTGATGTCACGGTAGTCGTTCACGCCTGTGGCGCGAATCATCTGGTTCGTGAAGTTGTCGTACTCGTCGATGATGAGGTAGAGGGGAATTCCGACCAGATGGGCACGGTTCACGACATCGGCAAACTTGCCAGATGTCGACTGGCCAGAGAACGACGAACGGAACTCCGCATCGAAGCACACGTGATAGCGGGACACCATGGCATCCAGCTGCTTGCCGACATGCTCCTCAAACGCCCGCTCCAGAGCCTTGCCAACGCCGGCGACCTTGGAGAAGTCGAGCTTCAGGATCATGAAGCGATTGGCGTTCTCCGTAGGGTGCTTCCCAAGCCAAAGCTCGCCGAAGAGCTTCTTGAAATCCTTCTTGGCGTTGAGGTCGTAGTAGCACTCCATCATCGAGAGAAAGAGGGACTTCCCGAAGCGTCTTGGACGAACGAAGAAGATGAAGCTGTCACGCTCCTCCATCAAGGCCAGGTAGCGCGTCTTGTCGACATAATAGAACCCCTCGTTTCGGATTCTCCTGAAATCCGAAACGCCATAAGGTATCTTCAGGTCTTTGCGCTTCCTCTTCATACGCCCCCAGCCGCATCCCGACTACTGCTCGTCGGGGATGTCGAAGCGGCGGGCGACAAGCGCCTCGAGCTCGTCAAGCACCTCGGCGGCCTGGGGACCGGTCGCGGTCACGACGAGTTTGGTGCCACAGACGGCCTCGAGCGTCATCAGCGCCATGATGGACTTGCCGCTGACGACATTGCCGTCCTTTTCCACTTCCACGTCGGCATTGAACCGCGAGGCAACCTTCGCGAAAAGCCCTGCAGGCCTCACGTGGAGACCATACTTGTTCAGCAGAACCAGTTCCTTCTTGAGCGTCATGTCGGCCATGTCTAGTTTTCCTCTCGGGGGATTTTATCACTTTTTCTGTTTGCCCGCAAGTGCGATGGCGCGGGCGCGCAAACGAGCGTCCAGCTCGGCGACGGCATCGTAGCCGGCGGCGATCAGCTTGTACTGCTGGGCGGCGGTCTCGACGAGGTTGACGAGGTCGCGTCCGGCAGCGACGGGGATGATCAGCTGCGGGATCTCCACGCCTAGGATCGTGCGCTTCATGCGGTCCTGGCCGGTGCGGTCGAGCTCGCCCTCCGTCTCCTTCATGCTCTTGAAGGTGATCACGAGGTCGAGCCGCTTCTCCGGGCAGACGGCGGTGACGCCGAACACGCTCGGCACGTGTATGATCCCGATACCGCGTATCTCCATGTGGTTGCGCGTTGCATCGGCAGCGGATGCGAAGAGCGTGTTGGTTGCCACGTCCTTGCGCAGGCACGTGAAGTCGTCGGCCACGAGCGCGTTGCCGCGCTTGATGAGGCCGAGCGCCGTCTCGCTCTTGCCGAGGCCCGGCGCGCCTTCCAGCATCACGCCGAGGCCGGCCACCTCGACCGTCGTGCCGTACAGGCGGATCTTCGGCGCGCCCAGCCGTTCCAGCACGAACGTGCACTGGTGCGAGAAGACGCGCGTGAGCATCTCGGTCTTGAGTATGACGGCACCGGCGGCCTCGGCCAGCTCCGCGATGTCGGGGGAGATGTCCGTGCCGCACGTGTAGATGAGGCAGTAGGCCTGCCGGTCGAAGAGCGCCTTTATGCGTTCCAGGCGAACCGCTGGCGAGAGGCTGTCCAGGTATCCCTGTTCGGCCTGCCCTATCACCTGCAGACGGCGCCAGGCAAAGTCGCCGTAGTAGCCTGTGAGCGCGAGGCCGGGCCGATTGGTCATCGGCTCGAGCACCTCACGCTCCAGGCCACGCCCGCCAGCCGCCACCGTCATGCGCAGGCGCTCGCCGCCCTCCTCCACGAACTGGCGGAGGGTGAACGGCGTTGCGTCCTGGTCTCTGACGGCGTCGGCCATGGTGCGGCGACCTTCCTTCAGGCTAGTTGCGCGGCGAGCCGGCGCGCGCAGCGCGAACGTTGCCCTTGCGCGCCTTCACGCGCATCTTGAGGAGCTGGCGCTCCGCGCGCGCCGCCGCCGCGTCGATGACGCTCTTGGCGGACTCGCTGAACTCCTTCGCCCCCACGGCCGTCTCGCCGAGGCGGTTCGCCACCACTTCGGCCATGTACATGTGCTTCTTCGCGTCCACGTCGATCACGATCGA
>CAMPAF010000077.1 GCA_946631535.1 uncultured Verrucomicrobiota bacterium | reverse complement strand
GCGCGCACCCGCGCCAGCGTCGCCTCGAGGTCGGCTACCGGGTTCTCCGGCGCGACAACTGCTTCGTTCTCCATGTCCGTTCTGCTCTCTTTCGTTTTTATGCTCGCCTAATCCTTATTTAAGCGAGCGCGAGCAGTATAGCATTTCCGTAATCGATAATCAAGTATCGATATAAAAATATCTATTGTTTCATTCTGCCCTTCTTTCGTGGATGTATCTCGACATGAACGCCGCCTCTCGCACACAGAATGTCCGTCGCCTCCTTCATGGCGCAAAGGATACCGATGTCCGCCCAGGATATCCTTTTCAAAAACTTCTCCTTTATTCGTGGCAATCCGCGCCGGAATGTGCTAAAATGACGGCATGAAACTGCGGAAAACAGGCTCAGACGATCAGACGACGGTGGCCACCACCGCCCCTACGGGCGGCGCGGTGATCGCGGACCGGTTCAAGCTTGACGTGGACCCGAACGCCGGCAAGCCCGACGGCGTCGGCAAGACGAGCGCGCTCATCGCGTTGCTCGGCTCGCTGGCGGCGATCGCTATGCTTGGCGTCGTGGCCGGACTGATGTACTTGAACTGGGACATGATCAAGGACTTCTAACCCGGACCGTCGGCGTGCTGAAGGATGTCATGAGGTATCCGCGCGCGCGCGCGGCGGTACGTCTGGCGTTGGCCGAGGACCTAGCCTCGGTCGAGCGTGTCGTTGACGCGCCATTCTGCGATTCCACCTCGGAGGCGCTTGTGGATCCCAAGGCGCGCGCGACAGGGGAGATCTTCTCGCGCGTTCCGTGCGTGGTGGCGGGCGCGACGGTGGCTGCGGCGGTCCTCAAGGCCGTCGATCCGCGCATCCAGGTGCGGATACTCAAGCCGGACGGCTCGCGCGTCAAGGCGAACGAGGACATCCTCGTATTCAAGGGCCGCGCGCGGTCGATCCTCGCGGCAGAACGCACGGCGCTCAACTTCATGCAGCGCATGTGCGCCACGGCGACCCTGACCCGGAAGTTCGTTGACGCCACGCGGCGCTACGGCACGCTGATCCTCGACACGCGCAAGACCACCCCTGGCCTGCGCGTCTTCGAGAAGTACGCCGTCCTCTGCGGCGGCGGCACGAATCACCGCATGGGAATGTACGACCGCATCCTCATGAAGGACAACCATCGGCGCCTCTGGCGCGGCGGCGATCCGGACGCGCTCGACCAGGCCGTCCTCGCGGCGCGGCGCGCGTTCCCGAAGCTGGAGGTAGAGATCGAGGTCGAGTCCATCCGCGAGTGCGAGAGCGCGCTGAAGGCGAAGCCCGAGTGGATTATGCTAGACAACATGTCCTGCGCGGACATGAAGAAATGCGTCAGGCTCTGCAAGGGCATCTCCAGGACAGAGGCCTCCGGCGGCATCACGCTCGACCGCGCGAAGGAGGTGGCCGCCACGGGCGTGACGGCCATTTCGCTCGGCTGCCTCACGCACTCGGCCGGCTCGATCGACCTCTCCCTCGAATGGAAGGCGGTCTGACGCCACTTGCCGCACAGCCTGAAATCTGATAGACTTTCGAAAACTTCTCAAACCAAACCATAAGGAAAACAAACATGTCTGAAAACGAAAGCAAGGGCAACGTGTTCGCGATCGCGACTATGTTCGCCCTCTTCTTCATGATCGCGTTCGTGACGAACTTCGCCACGCCCATGGGCGTGATCGCCAAGAACCAGTTCCAGGCGTCCAACGCGCTCTCGCAGCTGGGCAACGCCGCGAACTTCATCGCCTATCTGTTCATGGGCATCCCGGGCGGACTCATCCTGAAGCGCAAGGGCTACAAGTTCACGGCGCTTGCGGCGGTCGCAATCGGTTTCGTGGGCGTCGGAGTGCAGCTCATATCGGGCTACATCAGCTCGTTTCCCGTGTACGTCCTCGGCGCGTTCATCGCCGGCTTCTCGATGTGCATGCTCAATCTCGTGACAAATCCGCTCCTCAACACGCTTGGCGGCGGCGGAAAGAAGGGTAACCAGCTCGTGCAGTTCGGATGCTCGCTCAACTCCGTGGGCGCCACGCTTTCGCCGGCCGTCCTCGGCTGGCTCATCGGCGAGATCACCAAGGACACGGCCTTCATCAAGGCGGCCCCCGCGCTCATGATCGCGAT
Organism: uncultured Verrucomicrobiota bacterium; assembly: GCA_946631535.1. The sequence goes on along the minus strand of CAMPAF010000077.1, from coordinate 8,814 downwards.
GGGCATCTTCGCGCTGGCGTTCGTGATCGTGGCGTTCTCGAAGATTCCCGAACCGCACATGGAGACGGCGGAGGAGAAGGCCGCGCGCCTCTCCGGCCAGACCTCCGTCATGAAGGACATCGCCGCGACGCTCAAGTTCCGCCACTTCACGCTTGGCGCGCTCGCCATCTTCTTCTACATCGTCATCGAGGTCGGCGTTCCGGCCATGGGCTTCAACTACATGACGGAGGTCGGCAAGCCGTGGTACGTCGGAGCTGCCGTTGCCGGTTCGGTGTGTGGCGCGTACTGGTTTCTGATGATGTGCGGGCGACTCCTCGGCGGCGTCGTGGGCGGCAAGGTGTCCTCGCGCGTTCAAGTGTCTTTCCTCGCCACGCTCGGCATCTGCTTGCTTTTGGCGGCTATGTTCGCGCCCATGAAGATGGTCACGCTCTTCGGCTACCAGTTCCCGCTCTCCATGACGTTCATGGTCGCTGTGGGCCTCTGCACGTCCGTGATGTGGGGCGGCATCTTCAACATGGCGGCAGAGGGGCTCGGCAAGTACGTGCCGATGGGTTCGGGCATCTTCATGGCTATGGTGTTCGGCGGCATCCTCATCCCAGTCCAGGGCCTGATCGCGGACAAGGTAGGAATCCTCAACAGCTACTGGCTCTCGATCGGACTTCTCGCCTACGTCCTCTTCTACGCGCTCATTGGCTCGCGCGTCAAGAAGAGCGAATAGCTAATAGCGAATAGTTAATAACTAATGACGACAGGGACCGGAGAAATCCGGCCCCTGTTCGCTTTTACATCGTAACGGAAGCGAACGGCAATCATTGGAAAACAGGTCAGACCTGTTTTCCAATGTTAGTAGAGGTTCGGGAGACAGGAGAGCACGGCGGCGACCGCCTCTGACGGCATCACCTTGCGCACCGGCTTCCCGTGAACGTACAGCAGAAATTCGCCGTCCCCACCGCAGAGCGCGACATCCGCCCCCTTCGCCTCTCCGGGACCGTTCACCGCGCAGCCCATCACGGCCACGCGCGGCAGGACGACGTTCCCGTGCGCCCGTCTGTACCGCTCCAGCGCCGACTCCACCTCCGTGGCGATGCCACGCACGTCAACGCGCGTCCTGCCACATGTGGGGCAGCTCGTCACGCTCGCGCCCGGCGGCGCAAGTTCCAGCGCCCGCAGTATCTCCAGCCCCACGCGCACTTCCTGCTCCGGTTCGTCCGTAAGCGAGACGCGTATCGTGTCGCCGATTCCTTCAGCGAGCAGGATACCCATCGCCACGCTGGAGCGCACCGTACCCGGCAGAAAAGTCCCTGCCTCCGTAACGCCCAGATGGAGCGGGCAGTCCGTCTTCTCCGCCAGTTCGCGGTACGCCGCCACGGTGCGCGGCACGTCGCTCGCCTTCACGGAGATCACGATGTCGCGGAACCCCTCGTCCTCAAGCAGCTTCACGTGCTTGAGCGCGGACGACACGAGCGTCTCTCCCTTCTCCAGGCTCCCGCCGTTCACGCCCACCCGTATCGGCACGCCCTGGGCCTTCGCCGCGCGCGCAACGGCGCGCACGTTCTCCTTGCCGCCGATGTTGCCGGGGTTGAGGCGCAGGGCGTCCGCGCCCGCTTCGATCGCAGCGAGCGCGCACCGATAGTCGAAATGTATGTCCGCCACGAGCGGCACCGGCGACGACTTGCGCACCTCACCAAGGACGCGCGCGGCATCCACGTCAGGCACCGTCAGTCGCACGAGCGCAGCGCCAGCCTCGGCGCAGCGTGCCACCTGCGCGGCAAGCGCCGCCGCATCGTGAGGATTGGCCGTGGCCATGGTCTGCACGGAGACTGGCGCGCCGCCGCCGAACGGCAGGCCGCCGATGCGCAGCGCGCGCGTCTGTGCACGCGTGAACATCATTTTCCCAGGTCGAAGGCCGGCTTGAAGTTCCTGGCGGCCTCCTCTTCCCGGATCCACTGCTCCATCTCTCGCTCGTGCTCCGCCGCCGCCCTATGCATGCGGCGGCTGCGCGTCACGTCACGCCACACGAGCGTTACCATGAGCGCGAGGAACAGCCACATGAAAGCCATCGAGAGGCCGTCCGTCAGCTTCCTCGGCGGCTTGCGGCGGAACAGCAGCTCGAAGAGCGCGAAGAGGATGAGCCCTCCGTCCAGAACCGGTATCGGCAAGAGGTTGAGGATTGCCAGGTTCACGTCGAGGAAACGAAGGAACCCGAGCGCGTCCCACCCGTTGCGGCGCACCTGGGTGTACAGTCCCTCCGCGATCATAACCGGACCGCCCAGCGCCTTGGCAGCAGACTTGGCCTCCTTCGGAGTGACGAGCGCCTTGAGGATGCGCACGATCTGTCCGGCGTCCCACGCCAGCTGCTTCAGCGGGTTGCGTTCCGGCATCCATGCGGCGGCCTTGACGCCGTTCGTGGTAGAGAGCGCGAGGATGAAGCATGCGCCGGACGCCTCGTCCCGCTTCGCCGTGATGGAAAGAGTCACGTTCGTGCCGCCGCGCGTCACGACGAATTCCGCAGCCTTCTGGCCTGCGATCTGCACCTCGGTCTGCATCTCGGTCCAGGTGCGGACGGCGTGTCCGTTGACGGACGTCACCCTGTCGCCTGGAAGCATTCCGCCCACGGCCGCCGGACCGTCAGGCAGCACATCGCCGATCTCGGCCGGCATCTCGCCGAAGCGCGCTCCAGGCACGGCCGCCAGCACGAACGCAAGGACGACAGCGAGCACGATGTTCCCGAACGGACCCGCGAACGCCACCGCGATCCGCACGAGCGGAGTCGCCTCCTTCATCGGCGGCTCGCCGTCGTCCCCGCCGCCCTCGAGCGCCCTGGTCCCCTCGGGGTCCAGCTGCGGCAACGACACGTACCCGCCGAACGGAATCGCCGAGATGCGGTACTCCACATCACCTATCGTCTTCTTCCAGAGCGCTGGACCAAAACCTATCGAGAAGCGATCCACGCGCAGCCCCAGCCACTTCGCCACGACGAAATGCCCGAACTCGTGGATGAAGATCGCGAACGAAAACAAAAGGATGCACGCGACTATCGCGCCAACTGTGATCAAGATTTCCATGGCGAAGATTATACCAAAACAGAGGCCCCAACGTAAGCACCAAGCACTAGGCATCCTCTAGCGGTAGACCTCGGCAGCCCACTCGTAGTCCTCGGAGTACGGTTCGCCAAGGAGCGTCTCGACCATGAACCTCAGCACACGCGCGCCGTTGAAGATCGCATGGTACTTCGAGCGGCCGGCAGACGCCACGGCCGCGCGCTCGGCGTCATGCGCCTGATACCACAGCACCTTCTCAACCAGGTCGTCCGCACCGTCGAAGAACACGAGCTCCTTCTCGGCGAAAAACCGCTGCAGGTCGTTCCTCGCGCTCTGGAAGGTGAGAATGCCGTAGCCCATAAGGTGCGCGATGCGGTCGGAGGAGTACCACAGGTCGCCTTCGCGACGGTTGAAGTTGAAGCTCATCTTCGAGGTCGCCAGCACTTCCTCGTAGGCCGCGCCCCAGATCGTTGGCTTGCCGTCGAGCCCGAACCAGTCGATGTTCATCTTCCCGTCCAGACGCTTCCGCATATCGGCGATGAACGCCACGCGCGGGTCGACGGGATTCGGGTTGCAGGCATAGAATGCGTCGCGGGCGAAGGTGGTCTTGGCGCCGTTGTCCTGGTTCTCCATTGAGGGGTCGGACGGATTGGGCATGTAGGCGACAAAATTCTTGCCCGACAGCCACTGCTTCAGCGGTTCGCCCGCCGTCGTCACGAAGATGCCGTCGCACGATTCCATCCGTGCCTTGCACTGGTCCTGCATGTGCGGCCAATAGATAGGATCCACGTTGAAGTGCGCCATGCGCACACTCGGCAGAATCTCACGGATGCGCTCTAGCGCCCAGTTCTGGATGTAGTCGCAGTGGCCGATTAGCACCACGTCCGGACGGAAGTTCCGCGCGGTGAGGACAAGCTTCTCGTTCGCGATCCGCCCACCCCACGCACGGATCCCCAAAGGCGCGAGGAGACGCGCCATGTCGCGATCCGAGAACTCACACAGCCGCCAGTTGTTGCGGATGGCGCCGCACATCAGCTTGCGCCCCGGTCCCATCCGCAGGTTGCCGTACCTGCGAATCATCAGGTTGTCGACGAGGAGTATGCGGAGCGGTTCCGTCATGGCGGTCACTTGTCGGTGTTGTTGAGCGGCGCGTACGTGCCGGTCTTCGCCTTGTCGCGCGCGGCGTACTTGCGCCAAGTCGCCGGGTCGTAGAGCGCCGGGATGAACACGCCGCCGATCACGCTGCGCGCTATGAAGCCGCGGAAGCGTCCGTTGTCGGCCCAGTACCAGTCCGAGAACGGGATGCGGTCGGGCGTCTCGTCGGCGAAGCGGTATAGAGGCGCGATGATCGCCTCGAAGTCGCCGCGGTCTCCGGTGAGCGTGGCGCTCCACACGGTCCAGTCCGCCTTCGTGTAGTTGAGGCGGCTGTCGAGCGGCAGGCCATACGGCAGCAGCAGCTGCCTGTATGCCGCGAGCTCGGTCCGCGCCACTTCGGGCGGGAAGAGATTGAGCCCGAGTATGCGGTCCCACACGAGGTTGTACTTCTGCGCCCAGGTGTCAAACGCGTGCCTGGCCTTGTCTAGCGTCAGCTTGTGCGCTCCGAGGCGACCACCCTTCGCCGCCTTGCACCATTTCGCCGCCATGTCTTCGGCGAGCTTCCGATATTTCGCAGCGACATCGTTCTCGCCGCGCATCTTCGCCATCTCGGAATAGCAGGCGAGTGCTATTATCGCCTTGATCGAGAGGTTGGCGTTGTGCGCGAGATGTCCCGCGAAGTCGTCAGTGCAGAGCTGGTTGCCGGGATCGAAGCCAAACTTCGTGAGGTACTCCGCCCACTTGGTGACGGTGGGCCACCAGGCGGACGCGAAATCGGCGGTGCCCTCGTAGTACGCAAGCGCGCCGAGGCAGATGAGCATGTTGCCGCACTCCTCCACCGGCATGAGGCGCGTCTCGTCTTCTGCCGTCTCGCCGCCCGCGTAGCGCTGCTTCACGGCGAGCGGATAGCGTCCCACGTCGTGCGGCGCGAATGGCCACGGCCAGCGCGGGTGAGAGGCGTAGATCAGGATCGGCGCGAGCGTGGCGCGGGCGAGCGTCGGCGACATCATCAGCAGGTGTGGGAACTGCGGATAGAACACGTCGACGGTGCCGATGCAGCCGTTGGAGTTGTTCTCCTTCGAGAAGTAGAGCGGCTGGCCGTTGCGGTCCGCCACGAGCTTGCATGCGGCGAAGGACTGCCGGTACGCGAGCGCGGCGAGAGTGGCGTACTTCTCGCCGCCGAGCCGCACAAGGTCGCGGGCGAGCTCCGCGTCGAACGCGTCCAGCTTCGCGAGGATCGCAGACCGGTCCGCCACGGCCTGCCCGAGCATCGCCTCGAACGAGAGCCCGTTGCGCCGCCACCATGCGGGCAACGCGTCGCCGAAGAACTGTATGGACTTCACGTCGTCGTACGCCAGGAGGAAGTGTGCTTCGCCGTTCTGCGGCGCGGACGGTCCCACCAGCCAGGCGTAGCCCCAGTTACAACGCACGCGGTCGCCGCTCTCGCTCAGCGGCGCCTGATCCTTGCGGCCGATCGACATCGCCGGCAAGCCTGCGACGGACGTGACGTTCGTGACCATCGGCGCCTTGTCGTCGTTAGTCGCGAACGCCGGCGAGATGGTGGCACGAAGCTTCCAGCTGGCCACGCCGGTCACGCGCGCGGTCACGTAGGTGACGGGCCGCGAGAAGACCTCAAGGTTCTCCGGCAGCTTCGCCGTCGAGAACCTCAGCTCCACTGCGATGCCGCCCTGGGCATACGAGCAGACCGTCTGCGTGGGACGCACCTCCACGCCCTTCTGCGGCATCGGCGGCACGGACTCCGGGGCAAGTCCGCACAGGCGCCAAGTCTTGCCGTCTGCCTCTAGCATGACGGAAAGTGGCTGGGCCACGCCGCTCCAGTGAGTCGTCTCTACATCCGTGAGCCGGTCGGCCCTGCTCCAGATGGAGAAGAATGGATCGACCTGCACAAGCGGTACGGCTGGCGGACGAAACGCCGCCATGGCAGGAATGGCCGCCAACGCAACAGCGGCCGTCAGTCTAGCAGTATTCATGGTTGTCCTTTCTGTCAGGCAAGGTTCGCGCGGAAGGCAGAGGACTGGAAAGTCCCGTTCGACCGCGCCGCAGGCAGCTCTATCTGCCTTCCTATGTTGAACAGCGTTCCTACGGCGACCATGGCCGTTATCAGGTTTGTGCCTCCGTAGCTGATGAACGGCAGCGCCAGGCCCTTGGTCGGCAGGCAGCCGGTGACGACCCCCAGGTTGAACATGGCCTGGAAGAACACAAGGAACGTCATGCCGAACGCGAGCAGACGCCCGAGCCGATCAGGAGCGCGAGCGGAAATGATCATACCGCACACGAAGAACGTCACGAACAGGAGCAACAGCCCAATCGAGAACACGAGCCCCCACTCCTCGGCCCCGATGGCGAATATGAAGTCGGTGTGGGCCTCTGGCAGGTAGCCCAGCTTCTCGTCGGAGCGCGACAAGCCAGCGCCGGTAACGCCGCCCTTGCGTATCGCCTCAAGCGCGTGCTGCAGCTGATAGTTCGCGTCCTTCTCCGCGTTGGCCGCGATCATCTCCGGCGAAATGCCGAACGCGGACGCCAGCCATGACGGCAGCCAGGCCGCTATGCGGTTCATGCGGTTGGAGTTGAAGGCCAGCAGGGTGCCGACGGCGCAGACACCGACAAGCCCCATCGCGCCCATGTGGACGATCTTCATGCCGGCGACGAGGAACAGCACTCCCGCCGTCAGCGCTATAACCATGGTCGCGCCAAAGTCTGGCTCGGCCACCGCAAGCCCCATCAGCACCGCAGCCACCCCAACGACAGGCAATGCGCCTTTCCAGAACCGCTCTACCCTCCAGCCGATGCGATCAAGCAGCACGGATGTGGCTACCACGACAAGTATCTTGGCAAGCTCGCTCGGCTGCATCCTGAGCGATCCAAGCTTCAACCAGCGGTGCGACCCCTTGGTGGCAGGGAACGCGAACACGGACGCCATGAGGACGACCACGACGACGTAGAACGCTATCGTGAGCCACGGCCAGTCGCGCCACCGGTGATAGTCGAAGAAGGCCGCCACAAGCAGGAACATGAATGCCACTCCCAGCCATACGGCCTGATGCGTAAGGAAGAAGTAGGCGTTGTTGTACAGGCGCAGTCCGTTCTGCTCCCCGGCCGACGCCAGCAACACGAAGCCGACGACGACCAGAGAGAGGATCGTAATCCCAAGGAAAGTCAGCGTCTTGTACAATTCTCAAACCATTCCCGCCCTGCGGCGACTTGTCACTGCGCCGTCTGGCGCGCGTTAGGAGGGAGCTTCAGCACCTGTCCGGGCTTGAGCGGCTCATTCTCCTTGAGGTCGTTCGCGTTCATCAGCTGGCTCGGGCTGATGCCCCAGGCAATGGAAATCGAGACGATGTCGTCGCCTTCCTTGACGACGTAGGTATTGCCCGCAGGCTCTGCAGCAGCCGCAGGTGTCTCGGCAGGCTTCTCGACGGCAGCCGTTTCCGCAGGCTTCTGCTCGGCGGCAGGCTCCGCAGCAGCCTCCTTCTTCTCAGCGGCGGCATCCTTCTTCCCTTCCGCGGCAGGCGCGGGAGCCGAGGCATCCTTCTTCTCTTCCGCGGCAGGCGCCTGTGCCGACTTCTCCGCCGGCTTCTTGGCCTCGGCAGCAGGAGCCATCTTCTCGGCCTCAGGCTTCTGAGCGACCTGCTTCTCGGCAGGGATCTTCAGCTTCTGGCCGGGACGGACGGTATCCTTCGTGAGACCGTTCAGCTCCTTGAGCGCGCGGATCGAGATGCCGGACGCAAGAGCGATCTTGCCGAGCGAGTCGCCGCTCTTCACGACGTATTCCTTGGTGGGACCCTTGTACGGCTTGAACGCGGGCTTCACCTTGACGGGGGCGGTGGTGTTGGCGGCCGCATGCGAGCCGTCCTTCGTCGGCGCCGAGGCAAGCATGACGTTCGACTTAGGAGCCGCCGCGCTGCCAGGAATGTTCAGCTTCTGCCCGATGCGGATACGATTCGGATTGAGGCCGGGGTTCGCCGCCACGATGGCGGACATCTTGACGTTGTACTTCTTGCTGATGCCGGACAGGACCTCGCCGCGCTTAACCACGTGGACCACCGGCGCGGCGGCAGGCGTTGCGTCAGCAGCAGGGGCGGCCGTAGCCGCCGCAGGCTTCTTAGGTGCTGGAGGAGGAGGGAGCTTGGCAACCGTGCGCGTCGCTGGCGGAGGAGGCATTGTCTCCTGCTGCATGCCTACACCCGGGGTCCCCGGTGCGGGAGCAGCTGGTTCAGTATCGATTTCGGTGACCGTAGGCGCCGGTTCCGCCGGCGACTCGATCGTCGCTGTTTCTGGCGGTGGCAAGTCCTTCACGGGCTTGACCGCCTTGCAGCCCTGCATAACCAGGCAGGCAACTGCCATGTTCATACCCAGAACCAATCCGAGTTTCTGCGCCTTCATTTTCATCGTCCTTGTTTGGTGGTGTCCGGTTCGCCGCGCCGCGCTTCCGCACAGACGAAAGACGCAAACGCATCGCCCCGAACTCCGTAGCTTTCAAATTGATCGAAACTTGCCGCCCCGGGAGAGAGGAGGACCGTTTCTCCCGCAACGGCGTCGCGCCGAGCCGCCGCGACCGCCCGGTCGAGCGTCTCGCAGGCCTCGCACGGAACGGCTTCGCGCCATGCCGACAAGAACTGGTCTGCGCAACGTCCTATAAGATACACTTTTTTGACGG
>CAMPAF010000076.1 GCA_946631535.1 uncultured Verrucomicrobiota bacterium | reverse complement strand
CCAAGGACGGCATGCTCCTGCCCGTCTTCCGCGACATGCAGACGCCCGCGCTCTTCGCGCTCAAGCTCGGCCTTCTCGACAAGGCCGACGCGATCGCCAAGACGAAGGCCGCGCTTCTCAAGAACTTCAAGGACCACGGCGACTGCCTCCAGACCGGCTTCCTCGGCACGTCCATCCTGATGGACACGCTCACCTACGACGTGGGCGCGCCGGAGATGGCCTACACGCTCCTCCTCCAGCACAAGAACCCCTCGTGGCTCTACTCCGTTGACCAGGGCGCCACGACCATCTGGGAGCGTTGGAACTCGTACACCAAGAAGGACGGCTTCGGCTCGGCCGGCATGAACTCGTTCAACCACTACGCCTACGGCGCGGTGCTTGCGTGGATGTACGGCACGATGGCCGGCATCCAGGAGGACGTGGCCTGCCCCGGATTCAAGCACGTCATTCTCGCGCCGGTGCCCGACAAGCGCATGGGCAAGGTGAAGGCCTGCTTCCGCTCGCCCTACGGCCCGATCAAGAGCGCATGGTGCTACGACGAGGCTGGCAAGTGGACGTGGACGTTCTCGATCCCGGCTAACACCACGGCCACCGTCACGGTTCCCGGCGAGCAGCCGAAGGAGTACGTGGCCGGCACCTACACGGTCGTGAAGTGAAGCTGATCGCCGTAGATGTGGGAAACACGAGCACGGCCGTTGGACTATGGTCCGGCGGCCGCGTCTCGCGCGTCTTGCATGTCGACGGTGACCGCGCCGCCGCCTTCGCGGCGGCAGAGGAGCTCTTGGCAATTGGCGCGGACGGCATCGCCTACGTGAGCGTGGTGCCGCGCGCGGATGCCGCGTGGCGGCGTTTCGCGAAGAGCCATGGGGTGCCGTTCGTCCGCGTGGACCACGAGCTGTTCGGCGCAGCGTCGGGTCTCTCGCTCGACTATCCGCATCCCGAGACGATCGGCGCGGACCGCCTGGCGGACGCGGCGGCGGCGGTGGACCGTTACGGTGCGCCCGTGATCGTGTGCGACTTCGGGACGGCGTTCACGGCGGCGGCCGTCACGTCGGACCTGACATGGCGCGGCGGCGTGATCGCGCCCGGCTTCCCGCTTATGCGCGACTATCTCTACGAGCGCACGGCCAAGCTGCCGCGCATGAAGCTGGGCGGGCGCTGCCCGAAGATCGGGCGCTCCACCGAGGAGGCCATGCGCTTCGGCGCGCTCGTGGGCTACCGGGGGATGGTTCGTGAGATCGTGTCCACCTTGGCGCGCAACTTCAAGACGGACTTCAGGCTCGTCGCCACCGGCGGCTTCGCGAAGTGGGTGCTGCGCGACAGCGGAATGCCTTTTGCCATTGACCAGACTTTGACCTTGCATGGGGCTGGGCTGTTAGCGGTTAAAAGGTTAAAGGGTTAAAGGTTTAAAAGGTTAGCGGGTTAGGTTTAAAAGGTTAGCGGGTTAGGTTTAAAAAGTTAGCGGGTTAGGTGTTAGCGGGTTTGAAGGTTAATTGGTTAGGTGAGGGTTAGAAGGTCAAGAAGATGAAACTTTGGAAAGATTGAGGAGTGCAGAATGTTTAAACGACTAATGTCTGGATGGCCAAGTCGCGTCTTGCGTCTCGTGTCTTGCGTCCTTCTTTTTAACTTTCTAATCTTTAGTCTTTTAACCTTCTCCGGTTGCGGGCTCTTCTGGGACGATCCGTACGTGACGGTGACGGTGACCCCGCTGAACTGGTGCGAGATCCACTACTACAACGCCACGCGCGAGCCGGTTCGGCGCGTCTCTGTTCGGATCACCGGAGCTGGGTTCGTGGACGTGAAGAGCGGCACGTCGCGGCGCGTATCGGACAGCTTCGCGAAGTCGATGGATGACGCCACGTGGGATGACTATCGCGCTCGGCAGTTCAGCGTTGATCCGGAACATGTTCGCGAGGTGTTCCAGAACCTCGTCAACGCGGGGCTGTTCGACAGGGACAAGATGTTCACGTCCACGAAGTATCCGTCGCACGGGCGGTTCTTGGCCGTGCGCGCAGCCATGGACAACAAGACTTATTCCGAGGTGAAGAACCTCTTCGAGGAAGATCCGGAGCTGGCGGAGCGCCTGTACAACGTGGTGCTGGAGTTCAACCGTCCTACGCTTGGCAGGCAACGGGCAGTCCCTAGCAGGCCAAAGCCACCTTCGGAGAAAAAGCAGGAACTGGAGGCGAAATGAGAAGGATAGGAATCATCGGCGCAGGGAGGTTTGGGCTGTCTCTAGCGGAATCGCTGGCGGAGGCCGGGCAGGAGGTGCTGCTCTTGGACCGTAACGGTTCTCTCGTGCAGAAGGCGCGAGACATCGTGTCCCAGGCGGTGCAGGGCGACGCGACCGACGCGCGTACGCTTGACGAGGCAGGCCTGCGCGAGTGCGACGTGGCGGTGGTTGCCATCGGCTCTAACATCGAGGCGTCCACCCTGGCGACGGCCAACTGCAAGGAGCTGGGCATCGAGACTGTGGTGGCGAAGGCCACTAGCGAGCTGCACGGCAAGATACTGCAGAAGATCGGCGCAGACCAGGTGATCTTCCCCGACCACGAGAGCGCCCACAGGCTGGCGCGGTCGCTCGCGAACCGGGGTGCGTTCGACCTGCTTGAGATATCCGAGGGATGCTCCATCGCAGAGATCAACGTCCCGGAGTCATGCGTCGACAAGACGCTAGCGCAGGCGGATCTCCGCAACAAGACGGGCGTGACGGTGCTTTGCATCCGCCGCCAGGACGAGAACCCGAAGAAGCCGCGCGCCATCATGATCCCCGGCCCGAACGACCAGATCCATGGCGACGACAAGCTCATCGTCTTCGGCACCACCAAGCAGATCGACGCGCTGACCGCCGACTCGTGACCTGAATATGGTATAATCACAACCATGAAACAATTTGACTATGTAGGCCTCGGATTCTGCTCGAACGACCACCTCGCGGTGTTGCCGTTCATCCCTATGGACACGAAGGTGCGGATGCTCTCGCACGCGATCCTCGGCGGCGGTCCCGCCGGCAACTCCACCGCGGCGGCGGCGACGCTCGGCCTGAGCGCGGCGTTCGTCGGCACGGTCGGCGATGACGCGGACGGCAGGATGATCCTGGACGACTTCGCGCGCCAGCACGTGGACACCTCGATGGTGAAGGTGCGTCCCGGCGCCACGAGCGCGATCGCCTACCTCTGGATCGAGGAGAAGACCGGCAACCGCTCGTGCGCCTGGACGCGCGAGGGGCTTGACGAGCTGACGGCTGACGAGATCGACCCCGAGACGATAGCCCGCGCGAAGGTGCTGCACCTCGACGGGCACAATGCCGCTGGCGCGATCGCCGCCGCCAAGGTGGCGCGCGAGGCGGGCGTGCTCGTGAACTACGACGCGGGCACCCACCGCGACGGCACGGCGGAGCTGCTTCCGCTCGCCGACCTCCTCATCTGCTCCGAGGAGTTCATCCTGAAGCTTACGGGCCTCTCGGACGCGGAGGAGGCCGTGCGACAGGTGTGGGCGAAGTACCGTCCGCAGGTATGCGGCGCGACGATGGGCGTGCGCGGGTCGATGACCTTCGACGGCAAGGACTTCGTGAAGCTGCCAGCGTTCAAGGTGGAGAAGGTGGTGGACACGACAGGCTGCGGCGACCTGTTCCACACGGGCTTCGCGGTCCGCTGGATCGAGACGCACGACATGCTCGAATCCATGCGCTTCGCGAGCGCGGTCTCGGCCATCAAGTGCCGCGGCCTCTCGGGCCGTCCCCCAAGCGCGCCGACAAGGACCGAAGTTGAGGCGTTCTTGGGAAGGTTAAAAGGTTGAGGAATTGGAGTTGGGTAAGGGTTGAAAGGTTAGAGAGTAGGGTTGTCGGATGTTGAATGTCGAATGTCGAAAATGAAGAGGTACGCATGAATCTCGAAGAAAAGAACGACAGGATATACAAGTGGGCGATGCTGGCGATGCTGGCCGTCACCTACTTCCTCATGCACGGCGCGCGGCAGGTGTTCAACGCGTCGCTGCCGCAGATACAGACCGACCTCGCCTCGCACGGTGCAACGGACGCGCAGCTTGGCCTGTCGCGCACGTTCTTCCTGTTCGCCTACGGCTGCATGGTGCCGTTCGCCGGCATAGCGGCCGACTTCTTCCGGCGGAAATGGGTGATCGTGATCGGCACGCTTCTCTTCTCCACGAGCGTGTTCTTCACCGGGTTCGCCGATTCGATGCTCATGTTCTTCATCATGTACGGCTTCATGAACGGCATCGGCCAGTGCATGATCCCCGGCGCGGCGAGCTCGCTCATCGCGCAGTACCACACGGAGACGCGCTCGACGGCGCTCTCCATCTACCAGTCTGCGCTCTATGTGGGCATCCTGGTTTCGTCCGTCCTCGCGGGCTATCTTGGCGGCGCCTCGTCGTCCGGCTGGCGCATCTCGTTCTGGATATTCGGTGGCGTCGCGGTGGTGTGGATATTCGTACTGGCAGTTTTCCTGCGCAACACGCCCGCGCTGAAGGTGCACGACGAGGAGGTCAAGCCGAAGTTCTCTGACGCGTTCAAGGCGTTTGCGGCCAAGCCGTCGGCGTGGCTCCTCACCTTCGCGTTCGGCATGCTCGTCTTCGGCTCCAACTGCTTCCGCACGTGGATGCCCAAGTTCATGCAGAACGCCGGATGGGGCCTCACGCCCGGCGCTGCGGCGTTCCACTCCGTGTTCTGGTTCTACCTCGGGAGCTTCATCGGCATCGCCATCGGCGCGCGCACTTCGGACAAGCTCTCCCACCGGCGGCAAGGCATCCGCCTCTCGATCATGGCGATCGGTCTCGCGCTCTCCGCGCCCACGATGGCGGGGATGGTGCTCGTGCCCTCGTTGTGGCTTAGCTGCGTGATGATGTTCGTCTTCGGATTCGGTGGCGGGTTCTTCGACTGCAACCTCTACGCGGGCCTATTTGATGTCGTTGCGCCGCGCTACCGTTCGGCGGCGATGGGGCTCTACCTCAGCGGCGCGTTCTTCATCGGATGTCCCGCCACGTGGGCGCTCGGCAAGGTGGGCGAGCACTACTCGCTGCAGGCTGGCATGGCGATCTTCGCCTGCACGTACGCCCTCGGCGCGCTCGCCATCTTCGCCGCGAGGATGTTCTTCTTCAAGCGCGACCATGTCGAGGACTGAAACTGTGAAAAGCGAATAGAAGCAAAGGAGCAGCAATGAAAACAAGGCGCGAATTCCTGAAACTCGGTTCCCTCGCGGCGCTCGCGGGCTGTGCGACGGCGCCGTGCAAGAGCGAGAGCCAGCTGACCGTAAACGGCATCCGCATCGGCGTGCAGATGTGGAGCGTGAACGACCTGTGGAAGAAGAATCCGGCGGACGCGCTCCGCCGCCTGAAGGCGCTCGGCTACGACGGCGTGCAGTCGTTCGGCTTCCTCGCCATGAACCATGATGAGCTGGAGAAGATGCTTGGCGACAACGGCTTGAAGGTCGTGGACATGCCGTTCTACATGAAGACGGTAGCGCCCGGCTCCTTCGGCAAGTTCCTCGAATTCTGCCAGCGGTTCAAGATCGACTTCGTCTACGAGCCGTACACGAAGTTCTCGACGGGCGCGGAGTGGCGGCGGCACGCGGACGAACTGATGGAACTTGGCGAGAAGTTCGGAAAGTACGGCATCCGCGTTGGCTACCACAACCACCAGCACGAGCTGCGTGAGCACTTCGACGGGAAGACGCCGCTCGAGTACCTCTACGACGCGGGCCTCGCGATGGAGCTGGACGTGGGCCACGTGAAGCTTGCGGGCGGGTGCCCGGTCGCGTGGCTGAAGAAGCTCGCGAGCCGCGTGCCGTCGATCCACGCCAAGCCGGGCGGCGGCAACTCCGTGGGCGGCGAGGGCGACGCCAATGACTGGAAGGCGATCTTCTCGGCGGCCGCCGCGTCCGGCACGAGGTGGGCGATCGTCGAGTGCGAGACGCGCCGGAACACCTTCGAGGACGTTGAAACGTCAATGGCGTTCCTGAAGGGGTTAAAGGGTTAAATGTTTAAAGGATTAAAAGGTTGTATGAAAACAAGAAGAGAATTCATTGAAGCGAGCGCGCTGGCGGCAATCTGCGCGGGATGCGGCACGTTCAACATTGGCGCGACACGCGGACGTCGTCCGGCGCCGTCCGAGACGCTCAACCTCGCGGTCATCGGTTGCGGTCCGATGGCCAGCGGCAACATGGGCGCGTTCATGAAGGATCCGCGCGTGCGCGTGACGCACGTGTGCGACCCGATCGCGGAGTCGTCGTACCATGGCTACAACGCGAAGACGCCGCTGGGGCGCGACGTCTTCAAGCGGCGCGTTGACAAGTTCTACAAGACGACGGCCACGAAGAGCGTGGCGGACTTCCGCGAGGTTATTGCGGACCCGTCCGTGGACGCGGTGCAGATCACGACGGGCGACTACTGGCACGCGATCATGGGCGTGGAGGCGATGAAGGCCGGCAAGCACGTCTACTGCCAGAAGCCCATGACGCTCGGCGTCTCGGAGGGCTGGGCGATGATTGCCGCCTCGAAGGCGAGCGGCGTCACGTTCCAGGTGGGGTCGCAGCAGCGCAGCGCGCCAGAGTTCCGCCAGGCGGCGGAGATCATCCGCAACGGGTTCCTCGGCGAGTGCCACAGCTGCACGATCGGACTCTGCTACGCGCACAACGACGGCTGCAAGCAGAACTACACGCGCGACTGCACGCCGTCGCCGGTTCCCGCCTGGTTCAATCCCAAGGACTCGATGTGGAACCTCTACCAGGGGCCGGCCGAGCACTGGGAGAACAACGCCTACATCCCCGCTATCCACGCGCCGGTCTGCTGGCGCTGGAGCTCGCGCATGGGCAACGGCTCGATCGCGGACTGGGGCGCGCACCACTTCGACATCCTGCAGTGGGCGCTCGGAACGGAGCTCTCCGGCCCTGTCGCCATCGAGAACGTGAAGACGGACATCCGCGATCCGAATGTTGTGAACCGCTATCTCGACCAGGCGAAGACGTACCAGTTCGACATCGTGTACGCGGACGGCTTCCGCGCCCACGTTGGAGACCTGGAGACGATCGGCTTCAACGGCCTCAAGTTCCACGGCACGAAGGGCGACCTGTTCGTGACGCGCGGGAAGATAGTGCTGCCGGAGGCGCTCAAGAGCTGGAAGGAGTCCGACCTCAAGGGCTCGGACGTGCGCCTCTACCACAACGCGCACGCGAACGGCTGCCACGAGATGGATTTCACGGACGCGGTCTACGAGGGACGCCAGCCGGCGTGCCCCGTGGAGATCGGACACCGTTCGGCTACGATCTGCCATCTGGCGAACATCGCCGCGCGCCTTGGGCGCACCTCGCTCAAGTGGGATCCGAAGGCGGAGCGCGTCGTCGGCGACGAGGCGGCGAACGCGAAGCTCGTCGTGAAGCACCACAACGGCTGGTCGATCTGACGTCGGTGCGAGAGGAGGCTTGAGAGGCATGGGACAGATTGACGCGATAGTCGCAGGCGCGGGTATATGGGGATGCACCGTCGCGCGTGTGCTGGCCGAGAAGGGCCGGAAGGTCCTCGTGCTGGAGAAGCGTCCGCACGTCGGCGGCAACGTG
The DNA here is from genome assembly GCA_946631535.1 of uncultured Verrucomicrobiota bacterium. The sequence goes on along the minus strand of CAMPAF010000076.1, from coordinate 3,404 downwards.
CGTTGCGAGACCGATCCCGAGACCGGCATCGAGGTGCACACCTACGGCTCGCACATCTTCCACACGCACATCGATCGCGTGTGGGACTTCGTGCGGCGGTTCGTGGAGTTCAACGGCTACCAGCACAAGGTGCTCGCGCGCCATGCGGGCAAGACGTACTTCCTGCCGCTCGGGCTTGCGCTCGTGAACCAGTTCTACGGTCTCGACCTCAAGCCGTCGGAACTGCCTGACTTCATCGCCGCCGAAGCTGGCAGGGGCACGCGTCCCTGCGCGCCCGCCAACTTCGAGGAGCAGGCGATCGCGTTCATCGGCAAGCCGCTCTACGACGCGTTCATCCGCGAGTACACGCGCAAGCAGTGGGGTACCGATCCGCGCAACCTCGGCGCTGACATCATCAAGCGTCTGCCGGTGCGCGCGAGCTACGATATCAACTACTACACCGACTACAGGCAGGGCATTCCGCTCACCGGCTACAACTCGCTATTCGACCGCATGCTCGACCATCCGAACATCTCGGTCGAGTGCAACGTCGACTGGCTCGAATGGCGTAAGTCGTCCGGCACGACGCACCAGGCCCCCGCCTTCTACTCCGGCCCGATAGACGCGCTGTTCGGATACAAGTTCGGTCCGCTCCCGTGGCGCTCGCTCCGTTTCGAGCGGGAACGCCTGCCGTTGGCGGACTTTCAGGGCACGAGCGTGGTCAACTACACGGACGCCGACGTGCCGTTCACGCGCATCCACGAGTTCAAGCACTACCATCCGGAGAATGCCGCAGCCATGGCGACGCCGTCCACGATCATCTGCTGCGAGTATCCGCAGACGTGGAAGCCCGGAGACGAGCCGTACTATCCGGTGGACACGCCAGAATCGCGCGAGCGCCTCGCCCTCTACGTGGCCGAGGCCGCGAAGATGCCGGATCTCGTCGTCGGCGGGCGGCTGGGCGAGTACAGGTACTACGACATGGACCGTTCCATAGACCGTGCGCTCGAGACGGCTAGTGGCTGGATGTCCACCAACTAGACGCGGGGTGAAGGAATCGAGGGATTACCGCTTGCGGAACGCGGAAGGAGAAAGGCCGTGCTTCCGACGGAACGCGGCTTCGAAGGTCTTGATGTTGCGGTATCCGCTTTCCTTGGCAATGGTCTTTACAGGCCGTTCGGTTTCTGTCAATGCGCGTTCGGCGAGCTCAAGGCGACGTGTCTCGATAATCTGCAAGATGGAGCGTCCCTCGATTTCCCTAAAACGCAAATCGGCCAGTCGCCGCGAGATCTTCAGATGCGCCACCACGTCTTTGACGCCGATTCCCTTTGCCGCGTTGGCCTTGATGAATTCCAGGGCCTTGCGCACAAGGTGGGCGGATGGGGAGAGCGGCCGAGTGGATTCGCGCTCGACGATGCCGATCACGGGACTGACGAGCGTGCGCGGTTTTCGTCTGGCGCTTGACATGAGCGCATGCAGTTCCCGCGCGGCAAGGTAACCGGCGCGTTCATGGTCGGGCTGGATGCTGGAGAGAGGAGGGACTGCGAATTCACACAGAAGCCCGTCGTTGTCCACGCCGAGGACTGACACCTGGTCCGGTACGGCGATTCCGAGTTCGTGGCAGACGTCGAGGACTTGCACGGCGAGAGGATCGTAGAAGGCCATCACGGCGGCTGGCTTTGGCAGGGAGTGAAGCCAGTCCGCCAGCCGCGTCCGGTCGATACGGTCGTCCGGCTCGGTGGGAGACTCAAAGCAGAGACATTCCCTGCCGACCGCGGCGAGCGCGTCGCGAAACCCGCGTTCGCGCATGTCGTGCCAAGAAGGATCGGCCCCGGCATGGAGAAAACCGAAGCTGTTGAACGAACCCAGTGAAAGGAAATGTCGCGCCCCAAGTTCCCCGATGGCGGAGTCGTCGCAGCTGACGCACGACGTCTTGCCGAGGGGCGGGCGCGGGATCGACAGGGACGGTGGGCCGATGTACACGACCGGGATGGATATCCGCGATACGGCGTCTTTAAGGACCGCGTTGGAAAAGTCGCTGGTGATGAGTCCGTCTACACCATCGTCGATCATTCGCCGGATGCGCTCGGGATGGGTCGCGTTCGGGAGTTGGATGAGATTGATGTCCCATCCGATGCGCGTCTTGGCATAGCGGAATATGCCGGAGAGGATGTCTCGCCCCGAGGTGCCGTTCATCCACAGCGCCACGGCGATACGCCACTTTTGTGTTTTCCGTGTCATGCCGCACATTATAGCGGAAACGTTTAGGTTCCGCAAGTATCTGTGCTTGAAACTGGTATTTTCATTTGCTTGATATTTACCATCCACTCGCTGGCCTTGGGATGTGAATCTTTGTTATAATTCTAATGCCTATCGGACTAGCAGGAGAAAAATCATGGCGTATGAAATGACAGGAATGCGGCGCAAGATGCAGGTGCTCGCGGTGGCGGCATCCATGGCGTTTGCTCTCGTGGGCGGCGAATACTACGTCGACGCTAACGTGCTGGCTTCGGGCGCGGGCACGGAGGCGGCGCCGTTCAAGACGATCCAGGAGGCCATCACGGCGGCGGAGGCCGGCAGCACGATCCATGTGGCGGCGGGCTCGTACGACTCTGGTTCGACTCAATGCGCCGACGGAGGCTATGCGCGCGTGTGCGTCACGAAGTCGCTGACGATCAAGGGCGCCGGACGCGACAAGAGCTTCATCGTGGGCGCAAAGGGGAGCGGGACTGGCGGTCTCGGGACGGGCGCCGTGCGGTGCGTCGCCATCGAGGCGGACGACGTGGAGATTTCCGGGTTCACTATCTGCAACGGCCATACGACTGGCACGAGTGCGTCATCCGCAAGCGGCATGGGCGGCGGCGTCTATTCGAACAACAAGTCGAACGGCTTCGTGGTGGACTGCACGATCCGCAACTGCTGTGCGGCGAAGGGCGGGGCGATCGCCCGCCAGAACGCCGACTTCACGAATGAAGGGCTTGCCGCCGTGCGTTGCCTGATCACGGACAACCGCGCTTCGGCCGCGAACCAGTCCTGGTGCGACTATGGCGCGTCGCTCTACTGGTGCATCGTCACGCGCCACTACAATTCCTCCTGTTCGCCGGTCTATGATGTGCCGAAGGTGGTCAACTGCACATTCGACAACAACTTTGTCCACCACTATTTTCAGGGAGCCGGAAGCTGCATCTACAACACGTTTGCCGGACAGTACGCCTACAAGGGGGGCAATGGCAGCGACGTGATCTTGAAAAACGTCTATTTCACGAGTGTGTCGGCGTCCTTAGTGGCTGCGGCCTCGGCGGAGGACTGCACGTTCAGCGGCGAGGAGAAGCAGTTCGTCTCGCCGCTGATGAACGATTTGCGCCCCATTCCCTCCGCCGCCGTTCTCACCGCCGGTAAGGGCGTGCACCTCGCCCAGATCCCCG
>CAMPAF010000075.1 GCA_946631535.1 uncultured Verrucomicrobiota bacterium | reverse complement strand
GTGTACGTGACGCCGAAGACCCACAAGGTCGTGAAGGTTTGCGCGTGCGCGAAGGAGGCCGTCGAGCCGGGCAGCAACTGGCGCCGCCACTACCTCATCGAGGCGCTGGAGAAGCGCTACCAGACGTGGGCGCGGCTATGCAGCTGGTTCCGTCCGTGCTATGCGTTCGACGTCGCCCCGGATCGCTACGTCACGGTCTGCCTCTACGGCTCGTCCGACGACTACGAGACGGTGATCTCGGCGTGGGACAACTCCGTGGTGCGCCTGGCTGCCGACGAGTACGAGGAAATGCGCAATGAGGTCCGCAAGAACGCGGCCGAAAAACGCAAGCAGAAAGTGAGTGACGCGGCGGACGCTTTCTGATATACTATCCACAAATTTGGGCGGATCCAGGTTCCTCCCCCTTTCTCCTGGACCGTCCGGCCCTTCCGCTCCCCCCCCCCAACACACGGCGGAAGGGCCACTTTTTTTTGTTGTATTTCGCAACGGTCGCGCGGGAGCGCGACCCTCCCGCAAACGGTCGCGCAGGAGCGCGACCCTCCCGCATCAGACATCTGCTACGAGCGAGTCGCCTTCGACGCCGATGACACGTCCTTGGACGAGGCTTCGCCGCCGGAGTTTGACAGCGGTGTCGGGAAAGGCGCACTTCAGGTACTCGGCGGTCCAGCCGGTGTTGCCGCGCTCGATGCAGACCTCGACGTTCCGTCCGAGGAACGAGGCGGCAAAAGCCTTGCGCTGGGCTGCGCCGATGGCATCCAGTTCCTTTGCGCGAGTTCTCCGCACGGCAACGGGCACCGCACCGTCCATTGCCGCTGCGGCGGTACCTGGCCGCTCCGAGTAGGGAAATACGTGCAGGTTGGAGAAGGGATGGCGCGAGATGAAGTCGCGCGTGGCGGCGAAGTCTGCGTCGGTCTCGCCCGGGTAGCCGGTTATGATGTCGGCGCCGAGGGCGATGCGCGGGCCAAGCCGCTCCACGGCGGCGTAGCAGAAGCTGTCTACGTCGGCGATCTCGTATGGCCTGCCCATGCGCTTGAGGATGTGGTCGGCGCCGGACTGGACAGAGAGGTGGAGGAACCGGCAGATGTTGGGACGGGAGGCAAAGGCATCCAGGATAGCGGCATCGCAAACCCCAGGTTCGAGCGAACTGAGCCGCACGCGCACAGGCAGGTCTGCCAACGAGGAGAGGAGATCGGCGAGTCCTCGTCCGGCGTCGCGGTAGAGCGCGAGATTGCATCCTGTGACGACGATCTCGCGGTATCCGGCTTCAAAGAATGCCCTCGCGCGGGAGAGCGCCTGCGCGAAGGGGACAGAGCGCTGCGGGCCGCGGAACGACGGGACGATGCAGAAGGCGCACTTGCAGGAACAGCCGTCCTGCACCTTCAGGTACGCGCGTGCCGTGCGGGTGGGAATCGTCTGCGTGGCGGCGTCCTCCGATGGCGCTTCGCTTGCGCCGGCGAGGCAGCCAGTCAGTTCTATCCTCGTGGACGGGAAGCGTGCACGGAGGTGGGCTATGGCCTTGCGGCAATCGCGTTCGGCCTTTGCAGTGACGGAGCAGCCTCTGACGACGATGACGTCCGGCGGACAGGTATCGTCGACGGCGACGATCTCGTGGCCCTCGGCCGCATACCTTGCCTCCTGGTCAAGTGCCTCGGCCCGGTTCAGCCGGCACCCGAATGTCTGGAACGCTATCTTCACGCGGGGACATGATACCATAAACGGCGCCCTTGCACGATTCGGAAGAACATGCGATAATAGACGCATGCCGAAAACCTGTGACAGGTGGTGGGCGATCTATGGAAAGGAACATGAGATGAACAGGCGAGAATTCATGACGAGCCTTGCGGCTGGCGCGGCGGTGCCGGTCCTTGCGGCAGGCGGTGCGAGCGCGGCGGACTCAGGGCGGAAGGACATCCGTCCCACGCGCTTCAAGCCGATAGAGATTCCGGGCCTCGCGCCGCGTCCAGACTTCTGGAAGGTGCGCCCGCAGGAGATCATGGAGCTCTGCGAAGGTGCCAGGAAGTGCTCGCGCAAGGAGGTGATCGCGCACACGCCGCTGGGATATCCGGTCTACGCTCTCTTCTACGGCGACTTCAACGACGCGCCGCCGCAGACCAACTGGTCCGCCGGGTCGTCCTCCACGACTTGGAAGAACTACATGGGCAATCCGCCGCCGGCGAAGCAGACGTTCCTGTTCGTGGCGGGCATACACGGCGCGGAGCCGGAGTGCGTGGCGGGCGCGATGAACCTCGTCAAGATGCTCGAGACGGGAACCGACTTCCGCGGCAGGTCATATCCTGAGCTCATGGGTCTAATATCGAAGTACCGCTTCATCGTGGTGCCATGCGCGAACATGGACGGCCGCGCCATCTCGCCAGACCACCTGCACGGCCTCGGGTGGCAGGAATTCCGCGCCGCCTCCCAGGGCACGTGGAAGGACGGCTCCCTGATCGGCTGGCGCGGCAGCAAGTCATGGTTCCCGCTGCCGCTCGACAAGGTGTCCTACCCCGGCGGCTATCCTAACGCAGACGGATTCAACATCATGCACGACGCCGCCCCGGGCCACATCCGCACGGCGGAGGGCCGCGCGCTCCTGCAGCTGGCGGAGCGCTGGCGCGTGGACGCCATCCTGAACGGCCACTCCTACGAGTACGCGCCCACGATCCTCACGCCAGGCGCGATCGACGTGCCGGAGAAGGTGGCTCGCGCGAACGCGATCTCCGACCGCGTAAATGCCGCCATCTACAGGGAAGGGCTCAATCCGAACAAGCCGAAGGAGAACCGCACGCCGCGCGGCACGATCAACCTCAACACAGTGCTGGCGCTCGCCTCGGGCGCGATCGCGCTCACGCTCGAGTGCTCCGTGTCGTTCGACAGGCCAATCAAGCCGCCGCGGGTGAAGCCCACGCGCACGTACACCTTCGACGAGCTGATGGAGCCCGTGTTCGTGGCGCTCCGCGAATACCTCGCGGACGGGCTGGAGCGGCCGTTCGTCGTGCGCGGCGACGACAAGGTGTTCCCGGACTGATGCCGGGCTACCGCTGCCATTGGCTCCGGTCCACCGGAGCCTGGCGGCGGCCGAGCATCTTGGAAACCGTCCCCCACCCGTATATCCAGAGCGTGATCCAGCATACTGGCACATGGTAGAACCATGCGCGGTCCGGCCGGCGGCAGAAGCCGACGATCGCCTGCACGAGAAGGGGAATGAGCGTCACCGTCGCGAGGCAGAAGAGGATTATGCCGGTCTTGCGCTGCTTGTCCCACGGGTAGGTGCGCTGCTTTTCCTGCGCGAAGAACAGGAAGTCTCGGATGCGGCGGCGCTGCTTGCACGCGAAATCGCGCAGCCTTGAGCAGTAGAGGTGCACTATGCCGGTCTTTACCTTTGCCACCACGGCTGAGCCGTCGCGGCGGATGCGCTCGTAGAGGATGTCGATGTCGAAAAGGTAGGGATCCCAGTTCGCGCCGTCGAGAAGGGTTCGCCTGAATACGAATCCGTTCGCTCCGATGGTGGGAAGGGCATTGGCGGCAAGGCGCAGCTTCAGCCAGTCGCCCTTGTCCTCTGTCTCGATGTCCAGGCCAGTCCACTTGCCGGTGATGGCGCAGGTGCGGTCGTAGTTGCGCGTGAAGAGGCAGATTGGGTCGTTCATGCCCAGAAGGGCGAAATAGCGCGTCAGGGCGGGATCTTTGGGGCGGGAGGTGTAGGCGATGGGCTCGGTGGCGAGGACTTCCGGGTCGGAGAAGGGGGCCAGCATGCGCTCGAGCCAGTCGGGAGACGGCAGGATGTTGTCGCTGTCCACGAGCGCGATGATGTCGCCCGTTGCGGCCTTGATGCCTGCGGTCTTTCCCGCCTCGCCTGTCTTGAGCTGGTTGGGCACGATCCGGTCGACACCTGCGGCGCGCGCGATCTCCAGCGTGCGATCGGCGGAGCCCGCATCGGCCAGAACGATCTCGTACTCGCCGCGCGGAAGCGTCTGGGCGGCGATCGCCTCCAGGCATTCGCCCAGGGTCCGCTCGGAGTTCAGGACAGGTATTACGATTGAAAGCCTCATTGCGGGGGAATTATACCAAAAATCGGCCAAGCGCGGGAGCGCACTTGATTCCTCAGGGCGTTTTTGGCATAATATCACGAATTCATGTTCGGCATCTTTGGCAGAAAAGTGAGAAAGGCACTCGGCCCCGTGGTCTGCGCGCGGCCGGATCACTGCATTTCCCGCAAGAACATCGATCCGGACGCGTTGCGCGTGCTGTACCGTCTCTCCAGCCTCGGATACGAGGCGTATCTGGTCGGCGGGGGCGTCCGCGACCTCCTCCTGGGGCGGCAGCCGAAGGACTTCGACGTGGGCACCAGCGCCAAGCCGAACGAGGTGAAGCGCGCGTTCCGCAACTGCTTCCTGATCGGCCGCAGGTTCCGCCTGGCGCATGTGCGCTTCGGGGACAAGGTGATCGAGACGGCGACCTTCAGGCGCGAGTCGCAGACGGTCGGCGAGATCATCGAGCATGCGGCGGAGGGCCCTTTCGAGGACAACACGTTCGGCACGCCGGAGACGGACGCCTACCGGCGCGACTTCACGGTGAACGGGCTCTTCTACGACATCAAGACGTTCGCGGTGATCGACTGGGTGGGCGGCCTCAAGGACCTCAAGAAGCGGCTCATCCGCTCCATCGGCGATCCGATGATACGGTTCCGCGAGGATCCTGTCCGCATGATGCGGGCAGTCAAGTTCGCGTCTAGGCTAGACTTCGCGATAGAGCGGTCTACCGAACGGGCGATCCGCAAGCTCCATTCCTGCATCATGACTGCGGCGGTGCCGCGCCTTTGCGAAGAGGTATTCCGCCTGTTCCCGTACGGCAAGTCCGAGGTGGCGTTCCGGATGATGTACCGCTTCGGCCTGCTGGGGGATCTCCTGCCGGATCTGGCGGCGTTCATCGCGTCGGACGGCGGGGAGAAGTCTTCGACGTGGAAGTACCTGTCGGTCCTCGACCGGTACGAGAACGCGATGCACGGCCGCGGGATCGAGGTGGCCAACGGCCTTCGCGCCGCGACGCTGTACGCGGCCATGGCGCGGGCCAACCCCGGCCGCTCGAGGGAAATCGTCGGCGAGCTCTCCCGCATGCTGAAGGTGCCAAGGTCCACGTATTTCCTGGCGGTGCTGCTGATCGATTCCGTGAAGCGGTTCTCGGCGCGGCCAAATGCGCACAAGACGCGGTTCATATACAACCGCGACTTCCCGGACGCGCTCGACTTCAACCGCATCGTCGTGCGCGCGGAGGGGCGCAGCGAGGCGATCGTGGACGAGTGGGACGCGATGTCCAGAAAGCTTTTCAAAGACGAAAAATCCGCCGACGGCGGCAACGAAAACGAACAAGGTGAATGCCATGAGCGAAAATGAGAAGAACGTAGAACCCGAACTGCCTGCTTTCGTGAAGAAGGCGCCCGAGCTCATCCCCCTCTGGGACTGGTGGGTCAAGGAGGGCCGTTCCACGGCCATCATGGTCGCGGTCGCAGGACTTGCGGTAGCGGCGTTCTACGGCACGCGCAACTGGATGAAGGGCCGCGACGCGGCGGCAAGCGCCGCCCTGGTCAAGATGGCCTCGCCGAACTCCATGCCTGGCGGCGCCGGGCTGGTGGACGAGCAGGAGGAAGCCGTTGCCACATACGGTTCGACGAAGGCCGGTCCGAAGATGAAGATAGTTCTCGCCAAGAGCTACTTCGACGCCGAGCGCTACGAGGACGCCCTCGAGGTCTACGACGAACTCGTCAAGGACGCCGGCAAGAACCAGGACATGGCGGACATCGCCGCTGTTGGGCGCGCGCAGGCGCTCGAGGGCATTGCCTCCCAGGACGAGAGCGAGGACGGGCGCAAGGCGAAGTACAAGGCGGCGTCGGACGCGTTCGCCGAGTACGCCGCAACCCACGAGAAATCCTACCTTCTTCTTGATGCCAAGCTTGGCGCTGCGCGCTGCAAGGCGCTCTCCGGCGACAAGGATGGCGCCACCGCCGATTTCGCGGCGCTGACCGAGAACGCCAAGGACGAGGCTGAGAAGTCGCACATCAAGCGCGTGGAAGACGCTGTCAAGCGCTACAAGCCGCGCGCCCGCGCCTCGCTGCTCGACGTCGCGAACAGCGCGGCCGCCCAGCTCGAGAAGGAGAAGAAGGCCGACGCGAAGCCTGAAGCAAAGCCTACCGTGCCTGAAGCTCCCAAGGCCGCTCCGAATGTCGAGGCCAAGCAGCCTGCCACTAAGCTGGCCGTGACAGCGGCTCCCAAGCCTGCGCCCAAGGCCGACGCGAAACCTGCCGCTCCTGCGGCTCCGAAGGCCGACGCTAAGCCTGCCAAGTAGGGGGAGGCGTTGCGAAACGCCGCCAGTACGTGGTAGAATGGGGGCGTCGTGAATTGGCATGTTTTCGAGTATGCGGGTCCTACGGCCCTGGCATGGACGGCGCTCATGGTGTCGTTCGTGGCGCTTGTCGCCGTTTCGGTGCTCTTCGGATGGCTCGTCTGGCTTGGCGCGCGAAAGGGCGTTTCGTTTCGTCGCCGCATCCTGTGCCTGGGCGTTCCGTGCGCATGCGTGGTCGCGTATTTCGTGGCGTGGCTGTGGGCGGGACCGCATCTTGACCATGCATGGCTCTATCTTCAGCAGAATGCCGGAAGGCGCAGTTCCACCTATGCGGCGCTCACGTTCGCCACGGCGTTTCTGCCGCCCCTAGGCGATACGGGACGCGACGCGCTGGTCCACATCGCGACGCGCGACACGGGTTTCGCGAAGGGGAGTCCTGTCGCCGTATGGAAGATGAATGGTCGGGTGGTGGCCCGATACGAGGACGAGGACTATCCGGGCGGCGTGACGACGCTCGACGGACGGCCAGTCGACACCGGCTTTCGCTTCAGGGCGACGCGGCGGCTTCCGTCGCTGATCGCGCTTGCGGAGATGCCGACTGCGCGGACGGTGCGTGTGGTCGGCGCGGAGGCGGCGTTTTGCACCAACGTGTTTGCAGAGGCCGGCGTGAAGGTCCTGCCGGGAACCGGTGGCAAGGCTCCGGCCGACATCGTCTTCGTCGCGCCGCTGCCGGACTGGATGGTCGGGTCCGACATGCCGGACGCCGAAGGCTGGAAGAAGATTGCGGCAGGAATGGCGAAAGGCGGCGTCGCGGCCTTGCGCATTGACGGCAGGCTCCTTTCGCGCGCACGCCTAAAGGCGATCCTTGCTGATTTCCGCTCCGCGTTCACGCATTACAGGATGTGGTGCGTTGGGCGCAAGGATTACGTGGTCACGTCTGGCGGGAATGTCTTGGCCGACGAGCTGCTTGACCTCTTTGCCAGGCCCGAGGCATTTGCCGCCTTCGTGGCGACGGACATCTACATTCCTGCGGAGCTGTTCGCGTGCTACATGGGAACGGACAACGAGATCGAGCCGGGACTACTTGACATTCCTGCGCTGTCACATTCCTCCGCCACGTGGGAAGCGCCGCAGCTCGCCTTCTCGCTGGCTCCGACAAACCATCTCGCCGAGGTGCGCGCATCTGCGCTGACTCCGTACTATTTCCCGCCGACAGACTGGTTCATGCGCGGGACGGCGGCGCAGGCCGTATGGTCGACGATGACGAACCAGCTCCTCGCCGCCCAGGGTGCGCGGCGGGAGATACTGCTTGGTTTCGACGCGGCCGACATCGGCGCGTCTACGAACGCGATCGACCGTTGGGCTGCTGCGGCGAAGGTAAATCCGCGCGACCCGCTGCTCAGCAACCTGGCCGATTCGCTTGACCTTGAGGCGCGTCGCTTCCTGCGTCTTGGGAACGTCAACGGCGCTTTGCGCTGCTACGAGAACCGCCTGCTGATACGTCCCAAGGACGTGGCGGCGGTCCACAACTTCGGCGTATGCCTCAAGAAGGCGGGGCACTGGGCAGTGGCTGCGCGCGTGTTCACAAAGGCGGTGACGATGGATCCGCTCACGGACGAGCATCGGTACGAGATGGTGGAGACGTGCGCGGCGTCCGGTCTGGAGGATGTTGCCACGCGCCAGCTCGAGGTGCTGATGAAGCGGCACCCTGAGGATCCCGCACTCAAGCTGCGCGCGGCCAGGTTGCTCGCGTCGGACACGAACAAGGTGCGCGACGCGGACAAGGCGATCTCGCTCGCCGAGGAGGCGGTAAAGCTTACGGGCTGGAAGGATAGCGCATACGTCATGGGGCTGGCGGACGTGTACATCGCCGCAGGACGCACGATACTCGGATTGGGATTGAAGAAGAAAATGAGGACAATGAGGTTCGAGAGATGAGAAAGACGACTGTAATCGCGTCCGCGCTGCTGCTGGCGGGATGCTTCACGGTTAGCCAGACCGAGATGCCGGTCTCGCAGATGACGCGCGCGCCGGAAGGCCGCGACGTCAAGGTCGCGCTGAGCGGCTTCTCGGCGATCCTGACGGAATACATCCCGGTCTACGGCTACGAGACTGTCTACGTGGATCGCGGCTGGCACGGTCACGGGCCGCGGCGGCGTGGCGGCTGGTATGGCGGACACTACGAGACGGCGACGACCGAGACGCTGATCCCGCAGACGCGCTCGAACGAGGCGTACCGCATGCGGGCGCAGGCTACGCTCGAGGAGAACGGATTCCTGCTGCGCTCCTCGCCGGCCGACTACACGGTTGACGTGACGTTCGAGGGCCCGTTCGTCTCATCCTCCGAGACGGCCGCCGAGTTCGCGTGGATGTTCTGCTCGTTGCTGACGACCGAGTATTCCGTCCAGAACTGGACCGCCAAGCTGAAGATCTACGACAGCAAGACCGGACGCGTGCTTTTCCACGAGGACTATAGCCAGAAGTACGAGGATCTGGTGTTCTCGCCGCTCTTCTTCGTGGGGCTGTCAGGCTACACGGAGAACACGTTCACATACATGCAGAACTGGTGCCTGACGGCCCTCACGGACCGTGCGATGGCATCCGCAACCGCATTCCTGGCCCAACGCGCTCCCTGATTGCCGATGGCCGCGTTCCCGCCAGATGCCCGGATTGGGGTATACCGCATCGTCCGCCTCCTCGGGCAAGGCGGCATGGGGGCGGTGTACGAAGTCGTCCACGAGAAGCTGGGCGTCCACTACGCGCTGAAGACGTTCACGCTTGACCACGGGCACGTGCAGCTTCTGAAGGAGCGTTTCCTTGCAGAGGGACGCATCCTGGCCCGTCTGCACCACCCAGGCCTGGTGCGCGTGTTCGACCTGGACGTGGATTCCGCCACGCAGACGATCTTCTTCGTGATGGATCTTGTCCTCTACAAGGATGGCGAGCCGTACACATTGGCCGACGTCGAGGACGGGAGCGCGGACGAGGAGCATCTCGCGCGCTGGTTCGGCCAGCTCGCCTCCGCGCTCGACTATATCCACAACGCAGGGATAGTCCATAGGGACATCAAGCTGAACAACATCCTGCTCGACGCGCGCGGCGGAGTGGTGCTGAGCGACTTCGGCGTCTCGCGCTTCTGCAGCGGCCAGCTGCGGAAGGACCTTCACCTGGACCGCACGATCGTCTCAGGCGAGGCGACAACAGGCACCCTCATCATGGGGACTGCAGGCTACATGGCGCCAGAGGTGAGGCGCGGAGAGGACGCGACTGCCGCCTCCGACGCGTATTCGCTCGGCATCGTCTTCTTCAGGTTGCTGACGGGGGTATGGTTCGAGAACCGCCCGAACATCTGGGGCCTGCTGGAGCCGTTCGACGGACGGTGGCGACAGCTCCTTTCTCGCCTGCTCGCGGAGAATCCGAACGACCGTCCTATTCTGCTGGAGCCATTCTCCCGGCTGCTTTCGTCCGCAGGGACGGGCACATCGCCTGCCGCGGGTTCTTCCGCAAGCACGGTAGTCAGGCAGAAGCCGCCTCGCAAGCGTCGTCTCTTGTGGATTGCCGCAGCGGCGGCCGTGCTGGCGGTGGCCGCCGCCGCAGTGCTGTTCCTGCGCAAGCCAAGGCAAGCCGCCGTGCAGGCAGAAGTAAGCACGGAAAACCTGTTTTCACTTCCTGCCGCCATAGACGGAAAATGAGATGGGTACATTCCCTGACACTCCCGTGACGCTTCTTGCGCGCATCGCCGTGGAGGCCACGGGCCAACGGACTGACGAGGCCGCATGGGTGCGGCTCTTCAACCTCTATGCGCCTGCCATCCGCAGGTTCGCCGAACTGCAGGGGACGCCGTCGGCAGAGTCGGAGGACGTGACGCAGGACATCTTTCTGCGGCTTGTCGCCATACTGCGCGGTGGCCGGTACCGTGCCGATGCCGGACGCTTCCGCTGCTATCTCGCCACGCTCGTCCGCAACGAGCTTGTCAGCAGGTGGCGCAAGGTGCAGGCCCGCGCGGCATGCGTGCCGCTTGACGCGGTTCCCGACGAAGCCATCGCCACGTTGCCGCCCGAGGCGGCGGCACTGCTTGACGCCAAATGGCGGCTCGCTCGCCACGAGGCCGCCGTCGAGCATGCGCTCACCAAGACGGCGCTTTCCCGCCAGTCGCGGGAAATCTATCGGGCATACGCGCTGGAGGGGCGGCCCATCGACGAGGTCGCTTCCGCCTTCGGCGTATCGCGCAACTTGGTTGCCCAGATCAAGGTGCGCGTCAACCGCATGGTCGCCTCTCTCGAGGCGGAGTATGCCGAGTAGAATTTTTCGCCGTCGCTGTCATCGGCGCGGACGGGATGCGTTTAACATCATGGCGGCTGGATGCCCGAAGGGGCGCGGCGTCGGCAGTACATTGACCCGTCAACGGGGATATGGTAAAATCTGTCGCGTTGACGCACTTCTTCCGAAAGACTGGTAATCTTGCAAGGGCGTGCGGCGGCGAGAGCATATCTGCTCGCATGGATATGTTCCCGTTCGTGTTCCCCTTTGGGCATACCAGTCGCCTCGGAAGAGAACCGTACGGGAACTTTTTTTTTACAGGAGATGCAAGAGATGATGAAAGCAGGAAAGAGCAGTTTGGCGGTCGCGACGGTCGCCTTCGCGTGTGGCCTTGCCGCCTTCGCGATGCCAACGAAAGAAGAACTGGTACAGGCGCAAAAGCTTGTGCAGGACCTGACGGCGGACGACGTGCGCGCGCTGAACGCCGGGACGAAGAAGCCCGG
>CAMPAF010000074.1 GCA_946631535.1 uncultured Verrucomicrobiota bacterium | reverse complement strand
CGCCCGGCGGCACTTCCACGATGAGCCTGTCGCCCTCGATTCGCACGTACTTCGCCACACCTTTCGAGATCGTCCACTCGGTTTCTCCGCCCAGCACGGACAGGGACGCAACCAAGGCCATCGACCAGACCAGATGCTTAACGTTGATTTTCTTCATTGTTTCACCGCATGATAATCATGAAACCGGATGAGACTTCGGCCGTGAGCACATAGCCGGCGCGCTTCACGCGGACCCCTTTTTCTGGACAGACGACCGTCCAGGCGTCGAGCGCCTCGATGTTGGCGGCGTTCGGTGCCGTGAAGAGCGTGTAGGCACCCTTCTTCGGACTGCGCCCGCCAGGCAGCGTGATGGTGATCGTGCCGATGTCGGCGAGCGTGAGCGGCGCTGCCGTCGAGATCGTCTCGCAGTTCTCGCGGTCCGTGAACGCGAACGCGAGGTTTTCGACGACGAGCGCGTCCTTCGCGTCCACGGACAGGGTGCCGTCGCCCTTCAGCGTGCCGATGCGGTAGCAGCTGCCGACATCGGCGTAGGCGGGGCAGCTCATCGTCAGCGTCGCGCCATTCGTGAGCGCGACCGTCTCGAACGCCATCTCCGCGCCGAGGCCCTTTCCGACCCACTTCCGCATCAGGTAGGCGTCGATGCGGAGGCGCTCGGCCGCTGTGTTGGTGGCGCCGGAATAGACGAGCAGCTCGCCATAGCGCGCTCCGCCGTAGCGCGCGTAGCTGTCCACTCCGATCATAGCGAGCCTGTTGTAATTTGCATGCGTCGTCCCCATGAACGCATTCGTCGGAATCACCGTGTAGACGTGTACGTCGCCCCAGTCCGGCGTATAGGTGGAATTCGTCGCCACGTTGTCCGCCCAGATGCGCCCATCGCGAAATGCATCCGTAGTCGCGTTCCTCTGAGCGAACAGCTTGCCGTCCGCGCCGCGGCGTCCCGGCATGTAATCCGGATCGCTGTACGTGAAGCAGTTGCCGCGCCCGAAGATCGCCATGCGGTTCGCGTTCGTCGGGTTTGGATGGGCGTCACCGAACACGACGTGGTATTCGAGGCCGACCAGCTCGCCTTCATTACTATCGATTTTGTTAGCCCGCATGGCCGCCGTCGTCGGCGACGGGCTGAACGCGTTGTCGTAGAACCGTTCGCCCGTATCCATGAGGCCGTAGAACTCGCCCAAGTCAATATAGGGACGGGTGACGCCGTTCACCGTGTAGTCCTGCACGGTCGGATAGGCGCTCACGTAGCGATGGTAGGCGTTCTTGCCTGCACTCCATTCGCCGGTCAGCGTGAAGTTGTTGAACCTCAGCTCGACTCCGGGGCTGTTGACGTTCTTCCATTGTGAGACGCCGCGCAGGCCGTTCGTGCTTGTCCAGGTCGATTCCGCCACGTAGGTGATGGACGTCGCGGCGCTGGCGTCGACGCGGAACCGAGCCTTGCCGAGAATCGTGTCAAGTCCGGTGAACGTCATTTCGGCGTCGACAGTTCCCTCCGCGAAGATCGAGCAGTTCCCCGACGAACCGACTGTCACCTGCGGGGCGGCAGCGGATCCGACCGCCGTTACCGTGTAGTCTTCTCCTGCCTGACTCGCTCCATGGACAGGAAAGTCCGGGTTGACGCGCACCGTGCCCGACACGATGTTGGCAAGGTTGGCCGACGTATAGTCGCCTTCCGGCTTCTCCACGCCGTTCGCGCGAAGCGACTGCACCTCCAGCACAAAACCTTCCGGCAGACGGAGCTTCCGGTTCGTGTTGCCAAGGATCAGGCGCCGGATCCGATGGCGGGCATTCCCCAGCGTCAACGTGCCGTCGCTGGTTAGTTCCATCTCACATCTTCCGACAACTTCCCTGTTCAGCGTCATGGGCCTGTCGGCGGCGTTGAACGCAATTTTCAGCTTGCCGCCGGGCCCGACGGAGATCGGTCCATTCCAAGTGTTGGTTGCAACCGACGGCTTGGACGGACTGGTTTGTGCGCGGATTGTTCCGTTGGAGACGAAGTTGAGTCCCCAGTAGAATTCCGCTGTGTTCATGCCATCCATGGTGAGCTGGGCGTCGTTCTCGAACCGAATGACAGGCCCAGGGGCCATTCCGGTTATTCCAGACCCCGGTGAAGGTCAGCCCGAATCCGCTTGAAATCACGAGCGGAACCGCCGGTACGTTCGCCACCGGCAACGAGCCAAATCCCAGACTGCCGCCCGACGTGATCGTGTATCCGTTGAAGTTGAGCTCGTGGTAGCGGATCTGCGTGCTTTTGGAGGATTTTCCGACGCGCGCGTCGCCGTCAAGCGTGACCTTGCCAATCATGATGTGGTTGCCCACGGTCTCGTTGAGCGCGCCGTAGTCGCCGAATCCGTTTCCGGCGATGTGGATCATCTCGCGCTGGGTGATGCCGCCTGTAGCTCTGCCCGTCGTCTGCTCGTCGCGCTGGTATCCGTTGTCGTAGGCGGCGCCGGGCCAGATGAAGGTCTGGCTCTTCTCGGTCGTCGCGTTCTTCGTGTAGTTGCCGAGGGCGTATTCGCTCCGGGTGCGGAGGAGGCCGTTGGTGGCGTAGATGTCGGCGTTGTAGCTCATCATCTTCGCGCAGTTCGCGAGGCCGTTGGTCGTCATCTCGAGCGTGCCGGCGCCGATCTTCCAGAGTTCGGGCTGCGCGCCCTCGTCCGGCACGAGCACGTCGACGTCGGATTCGGCGAGCGTGTACGTCTCGCCCGCCGGCACGTCGATCCAGTACTTGCCGTCACGCAACTCGCGCGTCGTCTCGGCGCTGCCGTATCCGCACGCCAGCGCCAGCCCGATCGCCAGGCCCGCCTTGATCAACCAGCGATTCTCCATAAGGACTCCTTTTGCCTATAAGTTGAAAGGTCACCCCAGACAGTAGCCGTCGCGGTATTGGTAGTGCAGAAGCTTGTTCGCCTCGTCGCAGTTCACGAAGCGCTCCGCGTCGGCGTCCCATTCGAGACGCCTGCCGAGCTTGTAGGCGATGTTCGCGAGATGCGCGAAGCAGGTCGAGCGATGCCCCTCCTCCAGCGTGCAGAGCACCGCCGGATTGCGGTCGACGCAGCGGTCGAGGAAATCGCCGATCACGTTCCTCGTCGAGCTTTCCGCCGAACCGTCGTCCAGCAGGGCCTCCTTGAACACGTACTTCTGCGGCTCGAACGGATTGAGCGGGTTGTTGAACTCCTTGCCCTTCGACGGGAGTATCTGCCATCCGCGCTGGTCGGCGAACACCGTCGCGTCGCCGGAGGCCAGCTCCAGCTCGCCCTGCCGGATGGGGTTGGAGCGGCCGCCCTCGAAGACGTTGAACTCCATCGCCTTGCCGCTCGCGAACTCGTAGAGGCAGAACATCGTGTCCGGGATCTCCGCGTCGGACCTGTCCCCCGTGTAGTACTTGCCGCCTACGGCCGTGACGGCGCATGGCGCGCGCTCGTCCATCATCCAGCGCATCGCGTCGAGATAGTGCACGCCCCAGTTGCCGACCTGGCTGGAGAAGTCCACGTGCCAGCGGAAATAGTAGGGCGCCGTGGTGTACTTGTAGGGACGATACGCGCGCGGCCCGAGCCAGGCGTCCCAGTCCATGCCCTTCGGCGGATCGCACGGCGGGCACTTGCCGATGCCGTTCGGGAAGATGTTCGACACGCGCGCCGCGCGCCCCGTGCGGAACGTCCCGAACTTGCCGGTGTCGATCGCCTTCTTCAGCTCGCGGTACGCGTCGTTGCCGCGCCTGTTGAGGCCCACGGCCACGATCTGGCGCGAGTTCTTCTGCGCGTTCACCATCGCGCGGCCCTCGGCGACCGTCGCCGTGAGGGGCTTCTCGCAGTAGACGTCCTTGCCGGCCTTGATCGCGTCGATCGTCATGATCGCGTGCCAGTGGTCGGGCGTGGCGATGCAGACGGCGTCGACCTCGGGGTCGGCCAGCAGCGCCTTGTAGTCCTTGTAGAGCCTGCACGTTCCGGCTTTGATGCGCGTGGCCAGCGCCGCCTCCTGCGGCTTGAGGGTACCGTCCTTCTGGTGGAACGAGGGGATGCGCCCCTTCAACCCCCATTCGAAGAACTTGGGGTCGTATGCCGACTCGTCGCGCTTCAGGTACGGCTCGTAGATGTCGCACAGCGCCGTCACCTCGACGAGCGGGTTCTTCATGAAGATGTGCATGAGCTGCGTGCCGCGGTTGCCCACGCCGATGAAGCCCATGCGCACGCGCGCCTTCGATCCCTGCGCGCGCAACATGTTCGGCACGGCCACCGCGCCTGCTGCCATCGCGCCCGACTTGATGAATTCTCTTCTTTGCATTCTGGATTTCCTTGTCAATTGCTCTTTTATGGAAGATTGCTTTCCCTGCAACATCCTCTCAACGTCTTTGCGCCAAATATTATACGCCCGTTCGCCTATCTAAACAAGAACTATTATGTATCATTTTGGGAAACCTTATGGTATACTGTCGTCCATGAAAAACAAAGGCAGAACTGTAGATGTCCTCGTCGCGATGGAACGTTCCCTGATTTCCAGGATGCGGAAGCTGTGCGGCATGTACAGGGCGGCAACAGAAAGAGGCAACATCTACCTGCGTATCATGAACGACGGGCGCGAGCTCACGCGCACGTACGTCGACGAAGCCGTGAAGGACGGCGTGGGCGCGTTTGTGGTCGGCGCGCTTGGCGTCGAAGACGCCATTGCGCATATCTGCGACCTTGCACTGCCGCTCGTGACGATATCCCTTCCCGTTCCCCACAGAAAGACCTTGTGCGCCGTGCATACGAACAACAAAGCCATCGCGAAGGAGGCCGTCCGCATCCTCTCCGGCAACCGGCGCTTCGCATCATACGCATACTATCCGGCCAACGGAAACCCGGAATGGTCCGACGTGCGCGGCCGACACTTCCTGGACATAGTCACCCGCCAGTCCAAATGCAGCGCCGTGACGCTTTCGCGCGACACGTTGATCGAGACGCTCCGCTCCCTGCCGCGCCCGATGGGGCTTTTTGCCGCGAACGACTCCTACGCCGTGGAGCTGATGGACTCGTGCCGCAAGGCTGGCCTTTCCATCCCGTCCGACGCCTCTGTCGTCGGAGTGGACAACGAGGAGTTCCTGTGCGAGAACGCCACCCCCGCGCTGACGTCGATCTGCCCGGACTTCGAGGACGAGGGATATACGGCCATTGCCATGGTTTCCGCCATGCTCGCAGGGAAAGCGGTTCCGCCAACGGTCGTGTGTGAACTGAAGCAGACGGTCATCAGGAAATCCGCCATGGGCGAACGCTATGCCGAAAGTCTCGTAAACCGCGCGATGTCAATCATCAACGACAAGGCGACGTCCGGCCTGACGGTAGCCGACGTGTGCGCAAGCCTGAAGATTTCACGCCGGCTTCTGGACATGCGCTTCAAGGAGATTCGGGGCCTGTCGCCCAAGGAAGCCATAACGGCCCGTCGCCTTGAGGCGTTGCGCAAGCTGCTCAGGTCATCCAGCGACCCGATTTCGGTCGTCTGCCGGAAGTGCGGATTCGGAAGCGACAATCACCCGAAGAAGCTGTTTCGCCAGCGCTACGGAACCACGATGCGCGCCTGGCGCCAAGCCCATGGTGGATGACTGCCTCCCCCCCCCTACCGCCTCGTTTCTATTCCGGCCGGTCAATCTTCTCGATCACGCCACGGCCGGTCGAGCGGCCGTCGTGTATTTGCATTCGCAGATGTTGATGACATTGTCGGCCCTGTCGAAAAGCAGATCTATCTGTGCGCCGTTTGGACACATGTCGTCTGCCCGATGATGCCACGCGCAACACTTAGCACCTTTTCAGATTCTGTACTAATCTCGCTATCGGCATATGACCAGGCACCGGAATTCACATTCACATCATTCACCGGTGCACAAGTTCGCATACTTGAAAGGACGCTCAATCACGTTTGAAGACAAATGATATCATGCTTCGCGCAAATAATCAACAGCCATGTTGCCGAGATGGACAACTCCGGCCAATTATGCTATCATTTGCGCCACTTTTCGGGACAGTAGCTCAACTGGACAGAGCGATGGTTTCCTAAACCGTAGGTTGGGAGTTCGAGTCTCCCCTGTCCCACCAGTGAAACCGCGCCAGGAGTTTATAGGCTCTTGGCGCTTGACTCTTTGAGGAGGCGTTTCAGCTCCTCGTACCACTCGTCCGTGTCCACCTCCTGGGGCGTCAGGTAGAGGAGGCGCTCCTTGATGTTCTGCGGAAGAGGCAGCTGGAGAGGGATGACCTCCGGCGGCTTGAAGTCTGGCCCACGGAAGTAGATGGGCGAAGCGGCGGCGCGAGGCGACCGGCTGCCGACGTTCTTAAGCATAGCCACGTACCAGGCGTTCCCCTTCTCCACGATCTTCCTCTTGAAGGAGAAGTGGCCGTCGGCGGGCGCGGTGAAGTTCCTCTCCTCGAACACCTCGCCGTTGCGGATCACGCGCAGTGTAAAGTTTTTGCTAGGATCAGCGTAGGCGTCCACCGCGAGCGTGCGCTCCTGCGGGCCGGGCAGCAGCTTGTCGCCAGAAATCTTGCCGTCGATCTCGATGATCACGCCCGCGCCGTAATAGGAAACCATCGTGCGGCCCTCCTTGAACGCCTTCACGATCGAAGCGCTGTCGATCTTGTCTAGCTTGGCGTAGGTGGCGTGGGACGAGCCCGGCGACCTGCCGACGTCGAACGCTGCGTCGCTCGTGCCGGAGCATGCGAGCGTGTAGCCCTTGTTGAGAAGCCTGTACCAGAACTTCTCTGCACGCTCCTCCGGAAAATAGAAGAAGTCCACCACAGGCACCATGTCCGGTCGGCAGAGGAGCCAGAGCATCAGCTCGTTGTTGATCATGCCGTACGTCTTGCGGCCCGTCCTCTTGTCCGTGCGCACGACGTCGCCGTAGATCGGATGGACCGGCACCGCCAGCCCGCCGCGCGAGTAGATCGTCTTTTCCGCCAGCTCGAGGTTCGTGACCTTCGCCTCGGCGTAGCCGGGACCGTAGTCCTTGGGGGAGAGCGGTTCCACGCCGATGTCACCGTAGTGCCCGTAGATGTTCTTCGGGAACTCGTTGTTGACGCGCAGGAAGAGCTTGTCGTCGGAAAGGAACTCCGCGAGCATGACCGGGTCGAGCGGATATTCGTCGTTGGCGTGCGCCTGCGAGAGCCATATCCAGTCGTAGCGCTCGGCGCGGCAGACGAAGTTCATCTGCTGAAGATTGGCGCGATAGAAGTTTTCGCCGTGCACGACGTGCGCGTGGAAGTCGCCCTTGTACCATCCGCGTGCGCGCAGTTCGCGGAAATCGAGCGACTCCACGATCTTCACCTCGCCGGTTGCCGTGAAGGCGTACTCGCCCGCCGTCCAGAAGAACTGGTTCTTATGATGCCAGACGCCCTTCGGCGCTGGATAGCTACCCACGGCGGTCCCGGCGAAGTCGAACCCGAGCACGGGCCGCCCGGAGTCCGTGATCTCGAGCTGCGCGGGATGTCCTAGGTTGCCGTGCACCACCCGCCGCGCTGGGTTCGGGCGCGCCCAGAGCGGCAGGTTCACGTTGCACGGCGCAGGCACCACCAGCCACGGGCGCACCGCCTCGTCGAAGCCGTCCTTCATGGCCTTCAGGCAGTAGACGCCCTGCACCGGAAACACGATCTCGTAGTGTCCGTTCTCGTCCGCCTGCGTGACCTCGCCGGAGTTCGCCACAACCCATGCGCCAGGCGCCGTCATGCCCTTGACATGGCACGGATGGAACTCGACCGGCACTCCATCTGCGGCAAATGCAGACCCGGCGACGATAAACAATAAAAACGCGGCCGACATGGTCAAGCCGCCAACGCGATATCCTGCGCTGTTTCCTGTCATGCTACCTCCATTTCGCCTCTCTAAAGGCCGTGCTGGCTGCGGAACTTCTCCTTCATCTCCAGAAGCCCGGGATTGGGATCTTCGCGATATGCGGCCTCAAGCTCCCGCAGCGTCGCCGCCGCGAAGCGCGGATCGCTTCGCGTCTCCACCATGAGCGTGAGGTATATCGCTTGGCGCATTTCCTGCCGGTGCTGCGGCTTCGTCGCCACGGACAGTCCCTCCCGCCCCCAGTAGAGAGCGGAAGCGTAAGGATGGGTCCAGTCCTGCTTCCCGTAAGCCTCGTCCACCGCCCGCATCTTCTCGGGCTCCATCTTCAGCGCCGTCCAGTCACCAGAAGCCTGCGCCGCCTCGACAAGCTTCCTCCATTCCGCATGGTAGCAGCCCACTGCGGAGTCCTGTCCGCTGCCCATTCCGCCTATCTTGAACAGGAACAGCCACGCCAGCTCGCGGTAAAGCTCAGGATTCGCAGGGTTAAACGAAAGCCCGTCGTCCCTCAGCAGGCGCAGGCCCGCCGCCACCCAGCGCCAGCGGTCCGCCGGCGTGGGCATCATCACCGAGACGTTGTACGCCAGGTTCCATGCCGTGTACGACCAAACCTCCGGCGTGTGCGGCTCAAGGTACGTCAGCCAAGTCGAGAGCTGCGCCAGCTCGCCGTACTTCCCGTCGGCCTGCAGCCGGTCCGCGCGGAACCACACCACCTCTGAGGCAATCCCGCGGAATCCGCCCAGACCAGCCACGATCATCTCCGCCGCCGGCGATGGCGCCGCCACGCTACGCGACACCTCCCGCGCGGCGGCGACGCCGTCGCGCTGTATCCACCACGCGCCGCCCGCGCAGGCGAGCAGCATTGCAATGACCGCCGCCTTCTTCACAGGAATCCGTTCTCCTCCAGCATTTCCATCGTCAAACCGCCACACTCGCGCTCCGGTTGCCCGTCCGTCTCGCCAGAGCGGATGGCGTACTTGCCAAGCACGTCGCTTTCCAGGTTCACCTTGTCGCCGACCCGGATCAAGCCTAGGTTCGTATCGGCCGCAGTGGTGGGGATCACGTCCACCTGCAGCCAGTCGTCGCCCAGTCCGCTCACGGTGAGCGATACGCCGTTTACGGCAATCGACCCCTTCAGCACGCTCGCGGCGGCGATCGCCCGCGGACACGAGATCTTGAGCGCGAAGTCGCGCCCTTTCGGAACCCTTGCCGCCACCGTGCCGCGCCCGTCGACATGGCCCTGCACCACGTGCCCGCCGAAACGGTCGCCCGCCCGCATGGCGCGCTCAAGGTTGACGCGCGCGCCCGGCAGAAGTTCGGCAAGTCCAGTGCGCGACTCTGTCTCGCCAAGCACGTCGGCCGTGAACCGGGTCCGGTCGCAGTCCACCACGGTGAGGCACACGCCGTTTACGGCCACGCTCTCGCCCTTCACGAGCGGCTCGGGCCAAGGATCGAACGCGAACTCAAGGACGAGTCCCTTTCCTCGCGAAACCCGCTTCACTCGTCCGATCTTCTGTATAAGTCCCGTGAACATGGTTTGGTGGTTAGTGGCTGGTGCTTGTAACGATTGTATCCTCACCTGGGAAACGGAATGCGCCTGAGAGGTGGCCGTCGCCGATGACGATCGGGGCGAGGACGGTGATCCACTCGTCCACGAGCCCGGCGGCGGCGAGCGATCTGGCGAGGCCGAGCCCGCCCTCGCAGAGGACGTGCATGAAGCCGCGTCGTCCCAGCTCGCACATGGCTTCGGCCGCGTCGCGGAACACGAGCGTGCGGTCCTTCGCCGCGTCGGTGAACACCTGCGCGTTGCGCGGCAGCCTGCCGCTGCGCGACACGACCACGCGCCAAAGGTCGTCGTTGCGGCGCGTGTGGCAGAGGAGCGACGGATCGTCCTTCCGCACCGTCTCCGCGCCGACCATTATGGCGTCAACGCGCTCGCGCAGGCGGCCCGTCGTGCGGCGCGACCGCTCGCTGGAGATCCACCGGGCGCTGCCGAAGTTGTCGCAAATCTTTCCGTCCAGCGACTGCGCGAGCTTGACGGTGACGTACGGCATTCCCGTGGCGACGTGCTTCGCGAACGGGAGAATCAGCTCCGCAGCCTCGTCGGCGCAGACGCCGTGCGCGGTGGCGATGCCGGCCCTGCGCAGGACGCGTGCCGCCCTGCCGCGGTTCGTCGGATTTGGATCGGCGCACGCCCACACGACGCGCTTCACTCGGGCGGCGACCAGGGCGTCGCAGCAAGCCCCCACGCGTCCCGGTTTCGAGCATGGCTCCAGAGTCACGTATACGGTAGCGCCCGCCGGCGATGACTTGCACGCCTTCAGCGCGGCGGTCTCGGCGTGGTCGCCGCCGCAACGCCTATGCCGTCCCTCGCCTATCACCTTGCCGCCCTTCACGACCACGGCCCCGACCGGAGGATTCGGGCGGGTGTGCCCCGCGCTCCTCCAGGCCAAGGCGATCGCACGCCGCATGTAGTCGGCATCCGTCACGGCGTAAACGTCTCTCCCGCCTTCTCCTGCTTGTCGGACGTGCGGGCGGTCTTTGCGAAGCGGTCCAGGATGCCGTTCACGAAGCGCCCCGCCTTTGTGGACGAGAAGAACTTGGCCAGGTCCACCGACTCGTTTATTACGATCGGCGAGGGGATGTCGCTGTGCAGGAGCTCCCAGAAGCCGAGCCGCAGCACGTTGCGCTCGATCGTCCCGAGCCGGTAGAGCGACCAGTTCTCGAGGAACGGCTCGATCTGCGCGTCGAGGCTGTCGTGCTCCGACCACACGCCGTTGACGCGCTCCTCTGTGAACGCGCGGATGTCCGCCAGCTCCGCCAGCACCTTCGGGTCGGTGGAGGTGAAGATGACCTTGGCGTTGCGCTTGTCCTCCTCGAGGTCTTCGGCCTCGAGCTGCGCCTGCTGCTCCCAGAAGGCGGCGATCGCCGCCGGCAGCGAGTCGGGCGCGGCCAGATCGAACTGCACAAGCAGCTGCAGCGCCCACTCGCGGCCGTATCTTCGCGTGACCATCGCCAGACCCTACTTCACGAGGTGCATCTCGATGCCCATGTTGCGGCAGAGATCGGCCAGCTCGTCGGCATGGTCGCCGTACATGAGCGCGTAGTGGTGCTCCCAGCCGTTCTCGATGACCTCCTTGCGGATGGCCTCGCAGCCGGCGTCGAACCTGATCTTGAGCGGGTTGCCGCGCACGAAGAGGTCGGTGTCGATGCCGGTGCCGGTGCAGACGAGCATGCGGTAACCGTCGCCGTCGCGCTTCTCGCCGAGGCGCGCGAGCGTGACGCGGCCGCCCTTGA
>CAMPAF010000073.1 GCA_946631535.1 uncultured Verrucomicrobiota bacterium | reverse complement strand
ATTTCGAGAAAATGCTGCAGCTGACGCCGGACGACCGCGTCACGCTGCAGTTCCTGTGCGTTGCATACGGGCAAATAGGCCAGTTGGACAAGCAGCGTCGGGCGCTCGTCTCGTATGCCGGAGTCCTGCTCAAGGAGAAGGACTTCGAGGCCGCGGAGAAACTTATCGAGCAGCTGGAAAACTTCACGGAACCAGATGCCCGGGCCGCAGTCCTGAGAATCCGCGCCGCCCAGCGGCCCAAGCAGGTTGCCGAACTGCCCAAAGGAGACGCCGCAACTCCTGCTACTGGCAACAAGACCACCACCGCCGTCTACATCGCCATCAAGGCCGAGAAGAAGCTCGCCCGGCACCTCGTCGAGCGCAAGGTCATCAGCGAGGCCGATGCCGACGCCATCCAGGATCGCCTCACTGCGCTCGCCGACGTGCCCGGCTGCTTCCTCGTCTCAACCCTTTCCGAGATCGAGAAGGAGAACACCGCGACGGCCGAGGCGGCTGCGGCCTCCCTAGCCGACGAGACTGGCACGCCGCCTGTCCCGATCGAGGCGTACAACATCGACAACGACCTCGCACAGACGCTTCCAGACTCGATCGTGCGCGTGCGCGGCGTGCTCCCCTTCGCCAAGATCGGCAATACCCTTCTCGTCGCCACCCTCAATCCCTTCGACGACGCCCTCAGGCAGCAGGTGGAATCCGCAGCCGGCTCCCCCTGCCGCTTCTTCCTCGCGAACCCGCGAACGATGGAAACGACGCTCGACCGCATCTTCGCGGACGAGGCCATCAACCTGCAGGAGGGCGAAGCGCCCAGGGAGGCCTAGCCATGCGTTGCGGCGACAGAAGGAAGGCGCGCGCGGGCGTCACGCTGCTCGAGGTCATGCTCGCCGGAGCCTTGACCGCGATCGCCGTCCTCGCCACGCTCGAGGCCTTCATCGTCGCCGGAAAGGTCGCCCACGAGAACGCCGAGATGCTCCGGGCGGACAACGTCGCCTTCGACCTCCTGTGGCGAAAGTTCTACGGAGACTACGATCAGATGAGATCCACCGCAGGACAGCTCGTGCCGGAAAAGAACACCGCCGACAGCAATTCCCCCTATCGTTCCGCTTCGCTGGACGACCCTCCGTCCTACGCCTACCGCGAGTACGTCACGCTCGTCAACGCCAACAACGACGGTGACGGCAAGCTGCTCGCCGTCACGCTGAGATACGGACCGGAAGGCCAGCACACCATCTCGAACGAGATTTTCCGTTGCAACATTCCAAGGACCTCGAACTGACATGGCTGCACGCACCGACAGATCCGGCTTCACGCTCATGGAGACGATGGTCGCCTCGTCCATCTCCATGATCGTGATGCTCGCGCTCGTCGGCATGTTCCTCTTCTGCCAGAAGATGTTCCGCATCACAATGGCCGAGGCGGAATCCACCCTCGCAATGCGCGAGCTGCGCGACAAGCTCCTCTTCCGCGCCGGCCCCGGGCTCAACAGCGGGCTCCTCACCGGCAGGGCCATCGCCGACGCCGCCTCAATCACCATGATCTGGCCCACGCTCGACAGCGACGCCGCCAACGACAAACCAGACCGCATCCGGCTCGTCTGGCGCGAGAACAACTTCTTCAACGAGAGGCTACCGCACACGGCGGTCAACCAGAAATGGTTCGCTCCCAGCGGTTTCCTTCAAATGCAGGACTGGTCCCAGACGGTCGACCTGCCGCGCATCAGGCTGGAACTCGGCAGTTCTGTCGAGGATTCCGTCCGCCAGACGTCCTGGATCCTTTTGCCGCAATGAGGAGAATCGCCATGAAGAAGACTTCTCCAAAATACGGATTCATCCTGCCCACGGCCATTATCCTGATGTTCGTGTGCTCGCTCGCGATCGCCGCCGTGCTGAGCTACGTGTCCTTCACCACGCGCATGACAGCCGTCCATCTCGGCAACTCCGCATGCCGCTTCGCCGCGCAGTCCGCGATCGAATCCGCAAAGCAGAGTATCTACAAGGGCTTCTATTCCTATTCCGGAAGCACGGCCAGGGTAGGACTCATGAGCGGCAACGCCTTCTCCTGGTTCAACAGCTATTCGTCAGGCTCGCCATCGACCATTGGATCTGGCACCGTCGTGACGCTTCCCGCCTCGACCAACATCAATGGCTGCACGGTGACACCCGTGATTCACCACTCCGGACGCGTCGCGAACCAGCCCATGGCCGTCTTGACCATACGCGCAACAGCCACGCGCCAGAATCCAGGCGGCACGACATCGTCCTCCACCATCGAGGAACGCGTCCGCTTCGCGCTCATGCGCTCGCGCGTGTTCGACAACGCCTACTTCGTCAACAACTACGGCTGGTTCCAGGGCAGCGCCATCACCGCCAACGGCGACGTGCGTGCGAACGGCAACCTCTACCTTGATTCTGGCTGTACGGTCAACGGACACGCCTACGCCGCCAAGAACGACGAGCTGAACGTCATCGGCTCCATCGAAAACACCGGCAAGATGCAGGATATCAACACCTACTGGAGCAGCTGCGGCAGTTCCGCCCGCCCCACCACCCCAACATATCGTGGCGGAGACTACTACGGCGGCGGATACGACCCCACCTTTTCCATCACCGAACGGCTCCATCCCTACCAGGACCAGCTCACGATGCCATACATCTCCGAGTTGGGCGAGTACGTCACGTACGCCCAGGAAACCGGCGGCAAGATATCCGGCGGAATCGCCTACAAGCTGGACGCGAGCGGCAACGTCACGTCGTATTCCCCAGGCACCATCAACGCCCACTACACCGGCACCGGCCCGTCCGGAAAATCGGCCCTCTCTGACAACGGCGCGCTCGTCATCGAGGGCACCCAAGCCAATCCGATCATCCTCGACGGACCCGTCGTCGTCGATTCGGACGTCATCATAAAAGGCTACGTCAAGGGACAGGGAACCATCTATTCCGGACGCAACATCCATATAGCAGGCGACATCAAGTATGTCAATCCCCCCAGCTGGAACCATCCCGACACGAACCCCACAGCCACAGAAAATGTCAACGCCAAGAAGGATTTCCTCGGCCTCGCCGCCAAGGGAAACATCGTCATGGGCGACTATACGCTATCATCTTGGCTCGGCGCGAACAACTCCAACGGACTCCAGTACTACCTCAAGAGCGGACCGTATGTCCAGCAGTACATCTGCGACCCTTCGGATAACACGATCGGCTATCCCCGCACTACGGAATACGGATGGACTTCCAACGAATCTAAGTTCTGCGGCGACTACACGCAGAAGGACGGCGGCAAGAAGGTGAACGTGACGACCACGACGCAGAACGTCTACGATCCCAAGACGCGCCGCTACGTCCAGCAGACTACAACAACCATGGCCGATTCCCAGACGCGCCGCTACTACGAATCCGTCTGCCCCGACAAGATTATCCAGCACCTCTGCGGCGACACGCAGACTTCCGGTTACGGCGGCTCCAGCTACAGGCCGACCATCACGCGCATCGACGCGGTAATGTACAACAACCATGGCATAATCGGACATATCGGCAACTGTACCATAAACGGTTCACTTGTCTGCCGCAACGAGGCGATGATCTACTCGGGGGCGCTCAAGATCAACTGGGACCACCGCCTCTTTTCCGGCTTCGACGGCAACATCGGCCTGCCGATGGACGCCTCCCAGCCCCCCCAGACCCTTTCCTGGCGCGAAATCTCAAATTAGCAGGATTTAAAATGCAACCACGAAATACACGAAACACACGAAAAGCGCGAAAGCATCCGAAATGAACTTTCGTGTGTTCCGTGGTTCAGAAATCACTTCTCTACGATCATGATTGAGGCAAACGAAGACATATCCCTGAAGGTCGAGCAGCAATTGCGCGACGTGGAGGAAGGTCAGGCCCTGGCAAAGGCAATCGCCGAGGGGCGGGAGACACATCCCGCTCTTCTCGCGCAACAGCAAACGGTACCCAGCTCCGACGTCCAACCATCATCAGAAACCACAGCGCAGACACTTCAGCCAGAACCCGTCAAGCCCCCTTCCGACCCCGACGCGACCTTCCGCCACGTCCGCCTGGGGATTGTGGCGATAATTGCCTTAATTTTGCTTATCCTTTGGATACGCCAGAGAAAAGGTTAAATCAGAACTCGTCTGGCAGATCAATCCGCATGGTACGGCTCTTCATAGCATCGGAGAGCTTGTCGTCCACAGACGGCGTCGTGTTGACCTCCTCGTCGAACATCAGCGCGTCGATGCGGATGGTACGGCTCTTGAGCTGTGCCGGGTTGAGATCCTCGATTTCCTGGACCGAAACAACTTCCTTCTGCTCGCTGCTGCCGTCGCTAGCGTATGTAGTCCCCGGCTCTGAGGCTGACGGCACAAGCAGGATTGCTCCGCAAGCCGGACATTCGGCCTCGTAACCCACAGCTTCGCCGGGCGCAATGATCTCCTGCCCGCACGTGGTGCACTTGAAGGAAATGGCATTATCGCCGGTAATGGCTGTCTCGACGAATCCGTCGGCATCCGGTTCCTGCGCCTCTGCGGCCTTCCTGGCCGCTTCTTCCTCGGCGGCCTTCCGCGCGGCTTCTTCCTCAGCAGCTTTTCGTGCAGCCTCTTCGGCAGCCTTTCGGGTCGCTTCCTCTTCCGCAGCCTTTCTGGCAGCCTCTTCCTCGGCGGCCTTGCGGGCCGCCTCAGCCTCCGCCACCTTCCGTGCAGCCTCTTCGGCCAACCGCCTGGACGCCTCTTCCGCCTCGCGCCGAGCGGCTTCTTCGGCCGCTCGACGTGCCTCTTCTTCCGCTGCGAGACGCGCCGCCTCCTCAGCCGCCTTCCGCGCCGCCTCTTCTTCGGCCGCCTTCCGCGCCGCCTCCTCGGCCGCCTTCCGCGCCGCCTCTTCCTCGGCAGCCCTCCGCGCCGCCTCTTCGGCAGCCTTCCGCGCCGCTTCCGCAGCCGCCTGGCGAGCCTCTTCCTCGGCCGCCTGACGGGCCGCCTCTTCTTCGGCGGCCCTCCGTGCCGCCTCCTCCGCCGCCAAGCGAGCGGCTTCCTCGGCCGCCTTCCGTGCCGCCTCTTCCTCAGCCGCCTTCCGTGCCGCCTCCTCCGCCGCTTTACGCGCAGCCTCCTCTTCAGCCGCTCGCCGGGCGGCATCTTCAGCCGCCTTGCGCGCGGCCTCCTCGGCCGCCTTGCGGGCCGCCTCTTCCTCGGCAGCCTTTTGCGCAGCCAAGATCGCAGCCTGACGAGCCGCCTCTTCCTCGGCCGCCTTGCGGGCAGCCTCTTCCGCCGCCTTGCGCGCAGCTTCCTCGGCCGCCTTGCGAGCGGCTTCCTCTGCAGCTTTCCGCGCGGCCTCTTCCGCCGCCCTGCGCGCCGCTTCCTCCTCGGCCGCCTTACGAGCAGCCTCCTCTGCAGCCTGACGGGCCGCCTCTTCCTCGGCGGTCTTGCGAGCTGCCTCTTCTGCCGCCTTGCGAGCCGCCTCCTCGGCGGCGGCCTTCTCGGCTTGAAGCGCCGCATACGCCGCCTCGGTCAAAGGTGTCACGCGAGGGGCGACCGTTTCCTTCGCGCGCTTCGACAGCACTACGCGCAGAGCGTCACGCTCCGGGAGCACCAGCTTCTCGCCAGTCATGGGATTGCGGACCGTTCGTGGCGCCCGTCGCGCTACGTCAAACTTGCAAAGTCCAGGCAGTATGAAAAAGTTCGTGCGCGCCTCACGATACGCGATCTCAATGATCGCCTCTAGCGCCGCACGCGACTGCCGCTGGGAAATCCCAGCCCGAAATGCCAGTTCCTTTATCAACCGACTCTTTGTATATGCCCGCTTCTTTGGTGCCTCTTCCATCATTCTACTCCCAGATTGTCCTATTGCCAGCATTGATTGAAGCAAATCCCATGCCAATAGGGGCTACTGTTATGGCATTGATTCTGCTGTAATCTTCATTGGCAAAAGGAATTGTCACATGAAACTGTGGTTTAGAAAACAAAACACGGAAGCGGCTGCAAGCGAAAAGGCGGAAGGTCTCGTCCCACCCGTCGAGCAGCTTGCAGAAGCTGCATCCTCGTCTCCTTCTGGCGGCAAACCAGCCGCGAGCACCCCTGCTCCCGCCCCAGCCCAGACCGCCCCTTCGGTGCCAATGCGTCCCAAACTAGGGCAGAAAGCGCTCTATTACCAGATGATGAACGCGATCTACGATGCCGTGCTGATTCTTGATGACAATGGACATGTGGTCGATTGCAACGAGCGGGTACCATCCATCCTCGGCCATTCGCGCGAAGAGCTATGGGACGAACCTGTAGGGATGCTCATTCCAGGCATAAACCCGCAGATTTTCGCAAAGATGAAAAACAGCCTCCACGGCAACCGCCGCGTGCTGATCTCCGCCCGGTGCCACCGCAAGGACGGCAGCACCTTCCATGGAGAAGTGGGAGCCGGCCTAATCAATCTCACAGGTGAGAATCTGGTCTTGACAATTCGCAATATTGAGAAACGTGCTCCCGTCAAGGCGATTGTCAGGCCAAACAACTCCTGATTCAAGCCCTACTTTGTGGCGCCAGTGACTTCTTTTGCGAATGCAGCAAGCGCGGCGGCCGGGTCGGGACTGTCCGTCAGGACTCGCATCAGCGCGCTGCCGATGATGTAGCCGTCGGCCGCCTTTGAGATCATTTCCGCCTGAGCGTGCGTGGACACGCCAAACCCGGCGCAGATAGGCACATCCACCGCCGCCTTGATTGCGGACAGGCGAGCCGCGAGATCTGGCGGCAACTCGTTGCGAACACCCGTCGTACCCTTCACGGTCACTACATAGAGGAAGGAATCCTCCATGCCCGCCGCAATCTCCTTGATACGGTCCAACCCCGTCGTGGGCGCGATTAGCGGCACGAGCGTGAGACCGTGCGGACGCAGCACGTCCAGGATCTCTTCGCGATCCTCCAGCGGCACGTCCACCGCCAGCACAGCATCCGCCCCAGCCGCCGCCGCATCCGCCGCGAAGCGCTCGAGACCATACTTGTAGATGATGTTGTAGTAGGAGAACACAACTAGCGGAGCGTCAGGATGTTTCGCTCGAAGCTGTCCCACAGCCTTCAATATCTGAGCCAGATTGACGCCGTTCTCAAGCGCCGTGCGCGCAGCCGCGCGGATGACCGGCCCGTCGGCCATCGGATCCGAGAACGGCACGCCGAGCTCCAGGATGTCGGCGCCGTTGGAGAGTAGCGTGTCGCCTGCGGCGACGCTCGCCTCAAGGGTGGGCGCGCCCATCGTGAGATAGGCGACGAATGCGCCGCGCCCCTCGGCGCGGGTCTTTGCAAAGAGTTTCTGAATGCGGTTCATTGGTAGTTAGAAGGTTAAATGGTTAAATGGTTGAAGGGTTGAAGGGTTATAAGGTTGAATGGTCAAGAAGGCCTCGAAGCTTTTAAGCTTTTAAACCTTTAACCTTTTAACCTTTCAACTTTATACCTCTGGATGCTGTGAAGGTCCTTGTCACCTCGGCCGGAGAGGTTCACGAGCAGGATGGCGTCCTTCGGAAGTGAAGGCGCGCGCTTGATCGCCTCGGCTACGGCATGGCTCGATTCCAACGCGGGGATTATGCCCTCGAAGCGGCATAGCGCATCGAAGGCCGCCACTGCTTCGTCGTCATTGATGGTCGTATACTCAGCTCGGCCGCTGTCGGCGAGGTATGCGTGTTCCGGACCGACTCCCGGATAGTCCAAGCCAGCCGAGATCGAGTATGTGTCGATTATCTGTCCGTCTGGCGTCTGGAGAAGGTATGTCTTGGACCCGTGCAGCACGCCCACCGTGCCGCCGTTGATCGAGGCGGCGTGCTCGCCCGTGGCGAGTCCCTTGCCTCCGGCCTCCACGCCGACGAGTTTCACTGACGGATCGTCGAGGAACCCAGCGAACAGGCCCATCGCGTTCGAGCCGCCGCCGACGCAGGCGATCGCCTGGTCGGGCAGCTTGCCGTACTTCTCCAGGCACTGGTGGCGCGCCTCCTTGCCGATTACGCTCTGGAAGTCCTTCACCATGAGCGGATACGGGTGCGGACCCGCAACCGTGCCGATCACGTAGAATGTCTCCTCGGGGTGGCTCGTCCAGTCGCGGATCGCCTCGTTCATAGCGTCCTTCAGCGTGGCGCTCCCCTCCTCTACGGCATGCACCGTCGCGCCGAGCATCTTCATGCGCTCCACGTTCGGCTCCTGCCGAGCCACGTCGATGGAACCCATGTACACCTCGCACGGCATCCCGAAGAGCGCGGCGGCCGTGGCCGTCGCCACGCCGTGCATGCCCGCGCCCGTCTCAGCTATGAGACGCTTCTTGCCCATCCGCCGCGCCAGCAGCACCTGGCCAAGCACGTTGTTGACCTTGTGCGCGCCGGTGTGGTTCAGGTCCTCGCGCTTCAGCAGGATGCGTGCGCCGCCCAGGTGCTCCGAAAGCCGCCGCGCGAACGTGAGCGGACTCTCCCGCCCCACGTAGTCCCTCAGCAGCTCCGCGAACTCCGCCTGGAACACGGGATCGGCCTTTGCCTCCGCATATGCGCGTTCCAGCTCCAGGAGCGGCGTCATCAGCGTCTCGGCGACATACTGTCCGCCGTATATTCCGTAGTGTGCTTCTTTTTTCATGTCCTTGTCCTCGCGAAAAGTTCGTTGAGTCTTTCGATCGACTTGACGCCCGGCGCCGTCTCGAGCGAACTGTTGACGTCCAGCACGTCCGCGCCCGTTGCGGCGGCCTCGGCCAGGTTGTCCGCGCCCAGACCGCCCGCGAGCACGGCCCGCACGCCGCGCCCGTGCGCCGCCGCAACGCGGCTCCAGTCGCTTCGCGTCCCAGATCCGCCGCCACGCGGCGAGTCGATCACCACCGCATCTCCGTCGGCGCCACCGTCGAGCGTCCAAGTCTCGAAACCAGCCTCCCACAAGGCAGCCACCTCTTCCTCCGTCGCCACCCGATGCAGCTGCACCACGTCAAGCCCGGCAAGCCGCATCGTCTCCACTATCTCCTCGACAGACTGCCGCACGAAGACCCCGACCTTGCGCACGCGCCGAGACAGCTCGCCTGCGATTGCCGCCGCCTGCTGCTCAGTCACGCAGCGCGGACTCGACACCTCGAAGATGAAGCCGAGATAGTCCACGCCGACGGCATCTGCCGCCCGGGCGAACTCGACATCGTTTATTCCGCAAACCTTAAGCCGCGGCATCTGTCCATCTGCCTTCACGTCTCGCAAGTGATTCTATTTGTAGAAACGCAGAAATTATACCACGCCCTCCCCCGCATCGTCAACAGCGAAAAAAAATTCTTGCCCAATCGCGGCGCTAGAGCGCCTGGTTGCGCTTCGCTATGCCGAGCGCTGCGAAACGGCGGGCATATGCCATGTACTGCGCGGAAGTCAGCGGCTCGAACGGCGGACGGTACGGTCCGCAGTCGATCCCGACAAACTTCATCATGGCCTTTCGGTAGCTCCAGTTGTCGCTCTCGATCATCAGCTCGACGACACGGTTTGCCTCGTCCTGCCACTTGGCGGCAGCGCGGAAGTCGCCTTTCGCGGCCAGCGCGCAGATCTTCGCGAAGTGCGCGGGGATGATGTTGTACGTGGTGCCGATGCCGCCGGAGAATACGTTGCCAAGCGCGAGTCCGCACAGGAGCTGCTCGTCGCATCCGGCGAACCAGATGGTCTCCTTGCCGAGCTTCCGCTTGAGGCGCTGGGCGGCATAGTAGTCGCGGCCCGTGTACTTCATGCCCTTCACGTTGGGCAGATCGAAGAAGCGGATGTCGCGTTCCGGCACGAGCGCCGCGCCGAACGAGTAGATCATGAACGGCAGGTCTGTGGCAGAGGATATGCGGCGATAGTGGTACATCGTGGCGTCGAAAGAAGTGCGGTAGAGCTGCGGCGCCACCGAACTCACCCAGTCGATGCCGATCGCCGCCGCGTGCCGCGCAAGCTCCACCGAGTCGTCTGTGTTGTTCGCGCCCACGTGCGCTATGAGCTTACCCCGGCCGCGCATCGCCTTCACGGCCGCGTTCATCAGCTGCTTGCGCTCCTCCACCGAGAGTAGCCACCATTCGCCAGTGGTGCCCGTAAGGTAGAAGCCCTTCAGCCCGCCCTTCAGCCCATACTCGATGATCCGCGCGATCGTTTCCTCGTCGACACGTCCCTTCTTGTCGTAAGGCGTGAACATGGCAGCATATGCGCCATACATTCCCTTGAAGCACTTTTCCGTCAGCTTTATGTCCATTGCAGTCCTTTCGCTCCGCGAGCGGGTAATATTATACCATTTCTATTTTCAATTGCCCAGCAGGCGGACTGGTCCGAGGAGACCGGCCGGACGCGGCTCGTCTTCCGCCGTCCAGCCCTTCATCCAGTTCATCCACGTGTAGATGCCCGTGCCAGAATCTGGCTTGTCGTCCAGCACCCACTGCGGCACGCCGTACCTCCCCTTCGGCTCCGCCGCGCCCTTCTTGCGCGCGATCGCGTCGCCGATCAGACGGTTGGGCCACGTGTTCACCACCTCCACGCGCAGCGTCACGACCTTGCCCAGCGCCGAAGCCGGAAGCGACACTCGGTACGGCGCCTCCCACAGGCAGCCAAGGAACGTCCTGTCCACCCACACGTTCGCAAGCTCGCGCACATCGCCAAGGTCCAGCTCGCACGGCTCGGTCACGTTGGAAAGGTCAATCCGCTTTTCGTACATGGCGCGTCCCGCGAAGTACTTTAGCTTCTCGTCCGAAGAGGTGTTCCAACCCGTCAGCATCACGAACTGACGCGGCGCGTCCGGCGCGTTCTTGCCCGTGAAGGAGGTGACCGCCCATTCTGTCGAAATATCCATGAGCCGCCGAGACGGCGTCTCCCCATACGGGAGGGTCGCGCTGCTGCGCGACCGCAACGGCTGCTCACCTTCCCTCGGCTCGCGGAAGGACACGAACATCGACTCGTCGGGACGCAACATCACCCGCGCCTTCACTCGCCCGGCCTCGTCCTCATACCACGGCAGCGGCTCGATCTTCCCGCTCTTCGCATCCCACCGCTCGGGACGCCCCTTGCCATTAAACGAAACGGTACCGTCAAACGCATTCGTATTTCCGTTCACGACGAAATAGAAATCGCGCCCCTCGATCACGCGCCGCAGCGCCTTGAGCGCGCCGCCCGACTCCACCGGCGCTCGCACGC
>CAMPAF010000072.1 GCA_946631535.1 uncultured Verrucomicrobiota bacterium | reverse complement strand
CCCGGACGCATGTGCTCGTTCGTCTTGGGATTGCGGTCGGAGAGCAGCAGCACGCGGTACCGCATCCCGCTCGGCAGCACGATCTGCCCGTCCTCCACGCGCGCCTGGAGGAGCAGTTCCGTGGGGCAGATGTCGTAGTCGAATCCCTCGCCCAGGCCGTCCGACGGCGTCTTCAGTCCGGCGAACAGGTTCACCGCGTCGCCCGCGTAGATGAGGCAGTCGGCTGCGAAGCGTCCCCGCGAGAGCATCCACGAGCAGCGGCTCAGGTAGAGGTTGAAGGCGTCCGACTGGTCGAACCACGTCGTCTGTGGGTTGTAGTGCGTGCCGACGCTGCGGATGAAGCCGGGCTTGTCCGTGAGCGACGGCGAGAGCTTCATGCCGTGGTAGCAGACGCGCGTGAGGCCGTCGCAGAACGCGCGGTCGGCGCACGGCTTCATGGTAGAGGGCGACTCGATCCAGTACGTGTTGATCGTGGTGAACGCCTCGGCCAGCACCTCGTCCATGCCGTACACGTGCGCGGCGTTCGCGGCGTCGCGCACCATGAAGCGCTGGGGCGGAAGCGGACGGTGTCCGCTCGGCATCCAGAACTCGCCCATCGCCACGTCGCACCGTCCCTGCATCCGCCGCACGTCGCCCTGGCGCTGGTGCGGTCCGGCGGCCTCGGCAATCGAAATGAGCCCGTGGCGGTTCGCAACCTCCTTCTGGTAGGCGTAGTGGTTCTCGGCGATCAGCTCGCTCACGGTCTCTTTGAAATCGCGCAGGAAACGCGCGCGCTTGGGCTCGGACGCGAGCCGCACGCCCGCCTTCGCGGGCAGCCACGGCAGGATGTCGTAGCCACGCCGACGGCGGAACTCCTCGGCAAAGGTGTCCGTCCAGCTCACGGTGCCGGCCTCCCAACTGTCGCACATCACGCCCTTGAGCGCGGCCCGCTCGTCCGGCGCGAGCGCCGCGAGAAGCGGCGTCATCACGCGCGCCCAGTGCGCGTCGAACGCCGCCTTGCTCATGTGGTCGATGTAGCACCCCATCCAGCCGAACACCTTCGGCACGTAGCCCACGCGAAAGATGCGCCACTTCCCCTCGGGCGCGTCCGGCCACTCGAACACGCCCGTCTCGCGGTTGAGGTAGCGCGAGACGTCGCGCACCTCCGCAAGCGGCACGTCGTTCGTCGTGTCCGGCACGGCCAGCACGGCGATGTCCCAGTAGTATTTCGGCGACCCGTCCGCGTTCTTCGGCGTCTCCTTCACGCCCTTCTTGGGAAGCGTGACGGCTCCACGCATATCGCCGCCGGGACGGCGGCTCTCCATGCGCGCCTCCGTGAAAACCAAATCCTTCTGCGCGTGGCGCGGGTCGGTCTGGGCGTGCCCGCAGCCGGCCGCGCCGATCATCACGATGCCGTCCAGCCCCAGCCGGTTCGCCTCGTGCAGCGCCCACTTCGCGCGCGGCAGCCAGCCCTTCCCCGTCACGCTGCCGCCGTAGATGTGGAACCCGCTGATGCCCACGCGCTTCAGCCCCTCCAGGTCGCGCGTGATCGCCGCGTCCGGCGCCGTCGCGTCGAACCACCACCACACCTGCGGCCGGTTCGCCTGTGGCGGGTCGGCAAAACCCTGCTCCAGCGACAGCGCAGCACATGCCAGGTGCAACGCGAACAAGACTGTCACAAAATATAGAAAAGAACATCTCATCATACTTTCGGCTCCTTATGCTTGAAACTTGCAGGGACTGTCCCCATCATGCCTTGCCGAGACCCAGCAATTGCGAAAACGGGATGATCGTGTCAAAGACGCCGCTGCGGACAACGGCGGCGTCCAGTTCGCCGTCATAGACGAGCGCCGTGCGGATTGAGACACCTCGCTTCTTCGGGAATGCCTCCACCTTGGCGGCGATTTCCGATTCGATCTCCCGTCCGATATACGCCCGGCGCTTGACCTCGACAAGGTAGACGACACGTGCCGTCTGGACAAGCAGGTCGATCTGCACGCCTTTCTTTTCGCCGCGCTTTCCCCTCAACAGAAACGGCGCGGCGGATTTTACCGTGATGCCCTCCAGGTGAAGATAGGGCATGAGGGCCATCGCGTGGTTGGCGACCAGATTCTCGAACTGAAGCCCCTTGTCGACATCCCAGCCGGCCAAGCATGACAGAGACCCGAAGCCATATCGTCCGCTGCGGATTTCGCCCTCATGCGGCTCGACGTACTTCAGGTAGAACCGCGTGTAGTTGTCCCCGACGCGGTAACGGGCAAGCTTGGATTTGCGGCCGGTGGCGGGATTGACGTTGTCATCCTTCGCGATGAAACCGGCCTCGCACAGTTCGGCCAAGTTGCGCGAAAGGCTGCCGCCGCGTTCGACGCCCAAACGGTCGGCCAGCTCCGAGCAGGTCGCAGCCCCTGCGGAAAGTCGCCGCAGGATGTCAGCCTTCACAAGCGACGTCTCGCCGAACACCTCGCTGAAGATCGCGTTGAAATCCTTGAACAGAGGGCCGTCCTCAACAAAACACATCCGCCGGATGTTCTCGTCCGCCGACAGCGACGGATCGACCTCCTCCAGGTAGCGCGGCACGCCGCCTGTCACGGACAGCACGTCGATGATTTCGCGTGGAGCGATCCGCTTCTCCTTCCCACGCCAGAACTTCACGCACAGGTCGAGCGGTAGCTCGCGCAGGACGATGTTGCGGGAGAATCGTCCACCGAACGTCGCGCTTTCGAGAAGGTTTTCCTGTATCCATGCCGAGACGCTGCCGCACAACACGAGAATCAGGTTGTCATGCTGCTTGAGCTCGTCGTCCCAGCCGTTCTTCAGATAACCCGGGAAGTCGGGCTCGTAGCGCCCCATCCATGAGATTTCATCCAACAGGACGACCGTCTTCTTCGAATCGTCGATGCGCTCGCCCAGCAGGCTGAAAGCCGCCATCCAGGTGTCCGGCGTCACGCGCGGACCTTTCGTCTGCGCGCACAGTCGTTCCCCAAAATTTCTCAGCTGGTCGGCGTTTGTCTGTCCCTTACGCGGACCAAGCCCCTCGATGACGATGAACTCGGTCTTGTTGCGTCGTGCGAATTCCTTGAAGAGGGTCGACTTGCCGATGCGCCGCCGCCCACGGCACGCCACAAGCGACGCCGTGGGCTTCCTGAGCAGAAGCTCCAGCGACTCCAATTCCTGTTCCCTGCCTAAAAACATCTGGCTTCTCCAATTTGAGACGGAAGGATTATCGCATTTCGTGCCAAAAATGTCAATGCTGAGTTTGGCACGAAATTGATTTTAGATTGATTTCGTGCCAAATCCAGACACCCGATTTGCCTAGTCGCGCAGGAGCTACTCCACCGCCCGCTTCACGCACGTACCGTTGCGGAACACCGCCTCCACCGTCTTGCCGCCCGGTGCGCGCAGACGGAACGAGAAGTCGCGCCAGGACGCAGGTACTGCGGGTGCGAGCTTGATGTCGTCGCCCTCGCCCTGCAGCAGCATCTCGTTCACCGCCTGCACGAACGTGCCCTGCGGCGACGAACACCACGGACAGCTCCGGTACGCCGGCTCGTTGATCTCGAAGATCTCGGCGAACGCGCCCGCGCTCGCCGCCGCACGTTTGAGATTGCGGTACGCGCCCTCGCCGTCGCCCAGACGCGCCTGCGCACCCGCGAGCCAAGCCGCGTACCACGTGCAGATGCGCGTCCCCACCGAATACATGTTTCCCACGGAAAGGCCGTTCTGCTCGAAGTCCGCGATCGCCGCCAGCTGGCGCGGATCGTCCGCCGACACGGTGCCGTAGGGGAGAATCCCGGAGAGCACGCCCACGCTCCGCTCCGACGCCCCCTCGAACGGCAGGTAGCGCGTCCCGTTGGACGGCAAGTCGCGCCTCAACGCGGCGGCCAGTCGCCGCCATTCCTCCGCCTCGGCGCCGTCCACGCCCAGCAGCTTCGCCCCATCCGCCGCCTTCTCGAAGCAGAAGATCGCGCCGCAGGTCGTGAGGTAGGCGTTGCGGACCGGACAGGGCAGGCGCTCCAGGTCGCAGAGCGGACCGAGGATCGTGCGACCGTCCTTCGTCTCCCACACGTGATGCGTCTGGAAGTACTGCGCACATCCCTTCACCACCGGATAGACCGTATTGCGCAGCAGGTCCCTGTCGCCCGTGTAGCGCCAGGCCGTCCAGCACTCCAGCGAGATGTTGCCAAGATGGAGGTAGTGGTCGAGCCAGCGCCCCTTCTTCGAGAACTCGCTGAAGTCCTCCAGCGTCTGCCAGTTGTAGCGGAGGCCGCAGTCGGGGCTGCGCTTCACGTTGCCGGCGCGGGCATGCGCGGAGCGCCGGTGGGCTTCGCTCCCCCAGAACTGGGCGACCTTGACGGCTTCCGGCACGTGTCCGGACGCGCAGAGCGCCGGACCGAAGAAGGTGAAGCCGAAGAACGCGCCGTGCCAGTGCGTCGGCAGGATGCCCACGGGGATCGACCACTGCGTGCTCCAGCACTTGAGGTTGTAGAGCGCGGTGTAGTAAATCTCCTGGATGCGCGCGTCCGGAATGGAGATGTACGTGTCGCCCCAGAACGCGCGCCAGGCGTCGGTGTGCGCGCGCAACAGGCCGTCCCATCCCGCCGCGCGCACGGACGCCACGTCGGGCTTGCGCGCGTCGAGCGAGTCGCGGAACACGAGGAAGAAGCGGACCGTCCCCCGTGGCCGGTCGAGCGTGAGACGCAGGCCCTTGTCAATCGTCTCGGCACGCGCCGAGGGCGCATCCGAGAACACGGTGACGGTTCCGTCGATCGAATTCTTCTCCCGGTCGATGGAGAACGTCACCTCGCCCGGCTTGAACGTGGCCGTGGTGTTGAGCGGCAGGCGCGCGTCCGTTCCCGTCCGGCGGAACACGTAATCGAAGGCGTAGCGCTCAACGTCGCCGGAGAACCTCTTCTCCACCGCGATCACGGCCGTATGCTGCGCGACGAACGCCGTCGAGTCGACACGGACACCCCCAGCGTACACGTTTTCGCAGATCGAGAGCGCGTTCGTGATGTCGAGCGTCTGTCGCCAGTTCACCGGCTTCGCATCCGCGTCGCCGGCGAGCGAGACATGTTCTTCGATGCGCCCGAACGCGGCGAGCTTGCCGTTCTCGGTGCGCCGGGCCGCGCGGTAGATGCCCGGCAGGAACTTTTCGCCCACGGCGTGGATCGTCTTGTAGCTCGGCACGTCCTGGAACTGGCAGTTGCGGTAGTCGATCAGCATGCCGATGTCGCCGTTCGCGAGAATCGGCGGGGAATACTGCCCTGCCATCGCATCCGTTACCGTCCGTTCGCCGACAGCTACGAAAGGTACCGCCAACAAAAGAATGGAGATAAGCTTCATGCGCAACATTATATCACGCCCCATCCGTCATATCAACGTACGTAAAGCATGGTGGCGGCACGACGCACTCGCACGCACAAGACCTTGCGGTCTCCTGTGAACTCAAGCCCTGCCTGCTGCCCGCCAGGCGCCGTAAAGCGACCAGTCCAACTGCCCGCAACAGCGCTCGGGAATGCCACTGCCGCGTATAGCCCCGGCGGCGTACCAGCCCGAACCGTCACATCGAGCACCACTTCGCCGTCGATCGGCAGGTCACATCTCCCCCCGCGTGCGTCAATCAGATCGCACCCGTCCGGCGTCACGCAGACCTTGATTACGGCATCCGCCGCCAACTGGAGATTCGTGGTCACGACCATGGTCACGGCAGGGGCAGACAAGTCAAGGGCGCTGCCCGAACCAAGCGACACGTCCCCTTCGTATCCCACGCCCGAAAGTTCGACCGTCGAGCATTCGCCCGTCACGTGGAACCCGGAGGTAAGCGACCATGTTGATACCGCATACGTCCCGGCCCGCACGAATGTCCGTCCTTCATGCAGGTCTTCATTCACCGAGAACCGTACCGATCCCGCGCCGACCTTCGTAACGTCGCCAGGTCCGTAAAAGAACAGGTTCGTGGCGCACGGGTCGTCGAACGAGACCGTGCGCCCGACACCGGCCGCCGCGTCGAACGTGTCGAACACGACGCCGTTCGTGTTGACGCACATCGTCACGAGCCCTTCCTGCAAATCCGAGTTCGTCACATGCACGTCGCCGCCTACGGGCGCAAACGTGACGCCGTCGAAGAGGAAGTTCTTGTACTGGCGGCGCATGATGCCAGTACCCGGATTCCCCTGCACCTGAAACGCGCCTGGCGCCATCTCTAAGCGGCAGAAGCTGAACCTCGCATAAGCCGTCGTGTCCGTCCATAGTCCAGCAGTGCGCACCGTGCCCGTGCCGTCGATCCACGAGGTGATCGCCATCGCGGGCGACGTGAGGCATTCCAGGCGACCGTTGACGGTCATCCGCCAGAACCCGTATTCGCACGCCCCGCGCAACGTCACCCCGGCCGGCAGGACGAACTGGCTAACAGGGACGAACCGCCCCACCTCCAGCGACGCTGGACCCGCCGCCAAGCGCAACGTCCCGGACGCGATCGTGCTGCATGCCGATGCGCCAGACAGGACAGATTCTCCGCGCAGCGCAAGCCAGGAGCCTGCACCTGTAACGAGATTCGTGACAGACGGCGCAGCAACGCCATCAAGCTCAAGCACGCCAGCACGCGAGGCGAGACCGCCCGACATCGCCTGCGTGCCACGCAGGACAAGCGTCCCCTCGCCTGCCTTCGTCACGTCGTCAGTGCACGTAAGCGGCGCGGCAATCGCAACGGTGCAGTTTGAAGGCACCTCGATGAACCCCGTCTTGAGACTGATTCCCTCGCCTACGACCAACACGTCCTCGCCAAACACGAATCCCTTCACCTCCACGCCATCGCAGTCATTCGTCACGTCGGCGGCAGACGCGAACACCGCGATCAGCCCATTTGTCCACGGACCCGCCAAGCCCGTCACGACGTCGTACCACCCTTCAGCGTCGGACCACGCCCCCGTGCCGCCGCACCAGCACAGAGCGGCGCCAGGCTCGAAGAACATGCCGTTCATCGCACGCCCAGTCAACGCGTTTCCTGCCAAGTCCTCAACCATTGCGCCTTGCTCCAAGACCAGACGCCCCGTTCCTACCAAGACCTCATGAAGGCCAGTCGGGTCTGCGGGCATCCGGAGCGTCGAACCTGCGCGCACCACAAGTGCCGTCACCGCATGCAAGGGAACCGCCGTCAGCTCCAGCGCCGCGCCTTCGCGCACTTCGACCGCCCCCGCCAGCGCGTCCGCGGATGCCCGAGCCTTGCCAGGTCCAGAAAACACGAGACCGCCCACATCGGCATCGTACATCCCCAAGCTCATCGTGATATCCGAATCCTCCGCCAACGCCACAGTCGTGGTGCCGACGAGACCCGCCGACGCGCCCTCCGTACCCGCCGCCAGCGAGCATGCGCCGTGTACGTCGATCCGGAACGGACGGAGCCCGACGGAATCGCGCATGCCGAAGAAGACCGACGCCTCTGAGTCCACCGCGAGCGACGACGCCGAGAGGCGTACCGGACGCGCAAGATGCTCCGTGCCGTCAGGCCATCCCCACAAGGGACTTGGCGACAGGCGCAACGCGCCGTTCGTCACCGCGGCCAGCGGAACGTTC
The DNA here is from genome assembly GCA_946631535.1 of uncultured Verrucomicrobiota bacterium. The sequence goes on along the minus strand of CAMPAF010000072.1, from coordinate 3,577 downwards.
CCCGCGCCAAAGGCATCTGCCGTCTCGAGAACGAGAGTGGCCGACCGCACGGGAATCGTGTCCAGCAAGGTCAACGCGCCGGACGCCGAGCATCGCAGGACGTTCGTCGCGTCCACCATGTCGCCGCCGTCTACCGTCAACGACGCGAACGCGCTGTCGCGCCACGGAATGCAAAGCGTCTTGCCGCCGCCACGCATTGCGACCGACACGCAGTTGGAAATTCCGCCCAGATAGAACGACGGACCAGAAAGCGAAAGTTTCCCTGGAGATGTGCCGGTGAAAGCCACCGCACGGCCAACGCCGCCTCGAACCGCGAATGCAAGATTCGTCCCGTGGCAGGCCAGCGTATCCATGATCTTCAGCCGACCGGTTCCAGCCACCTCCGCATCGGCGCCGAAGTGCGCCGTCACTGCGGAAACGTCAGTGGTGACGCACACGTCGCCAGCCCACGAGCGTGTTTTCTCCACCGCAGGGAAACCGAGCGTGGGATCTCCGTAGAGCACCTGCTCGCAGAGCGCGTAGACGCGCTTTTCCGTCAGCGTGTATTCCGCAACGAAATCTTTGCGCGCATTGAGATGCGCGAGACCGAACGTGGCATCGCCGCACACGAACAGGCGACGAGCCAGGAACTGGGCCAACGAGCCGGAGATGCTGTCCGAGACGTTGATGCTGTTGAACTCCGATATCCACCCGTAGCGCGAGTTGTTCACGCTCGCCAGGCAGCCGCCCACGGGCGAACACGTCGCAGCAACGCCCATGCTGGGCATGACGATTGCCTGCCCGCCTCTGCGACTTGTGAGGTCGAGCGATCCGGTGAGGCAGGGAACGCAGAACTCGCCGAAGAGCGTAAGTCCCGTCGCCTTGGCGTACAGCGTCCTGGTGATGCCGATGCCGGATGTCGCCGTGGCCGTGCCGTGCGAGCGGCAGGTCGCGTAGAGCATGTCGTTCGCGAAGAAGGCGGCAATGGCCGACGTCAAGTCGGCATGACGCGCGGCGAAGGCCGGTCCCGTGCCGTGCAGCGCCTCAACCTCCATGATCGGCCAGTTCGGCGCGATCAACGTGCGGAATAGCTCGCGTTCCGCGCATTCGGTGTCGGCAATCGGATCCGGATGCGACGGGCACCACAGGTTCTGCACGTCGTCGTAGAAGCATGTCTCTTTGCCGGGATAACCGAACTCGCGGCTGCCGGGCGCGTACGAGCGAACCATCTCGGCGCTCGCCACCCCCACGCGGTGCAGGCCTTGGAAGGACGGCTGCATGCCACGCGCCACCTTGTCGGCATACGCCAGAACGAGTTCGCTCGGCGACGGCGCGCTTGCCTCGCCGTAGGCGTACGGGACTGCCGCAAAGCGGCCGATCGCGACATCAGGCACACAATCGCACGACTGGAACTCGTCTTCGGCCAGATATATGCCGTCACCCGAAGGATCCCATGGATAGGCGCTGCCGTTCTCTACGTCGTCGAGGCAGGCGTAGAACATGTCCGACGGGATGTCCCCGCCCTTGTCGCCCGTGTACGGGCAGGCGCAGATGCCGGGCACGCAGTTGGAGAGGGACAGTCGCTCGCCCGTGGCGAAGTATAGCTCGTTGGTGTGCCAGCCGCGCGCGTCTAGCCACATGCCTCCCAGCAGAAAGTGCGTCGCGCCCGCCCGAGCCGCATCGCGGATGTAGGCGTGCACGGACTCCGCCGCGTTGCGGCATGCGAGACCGGGTCCGAACGGATGGGCGGCGTAGATGGCATCCGTACCAGTCACTGCGATGTCGAGGTCGGGACGCGCCGCCTGCCTGCGTTCGGCATAGACCTCCCACGCGGCACGAAGGTCTGGCGGCGACACGATTATGAAGTCGGGAGCGCCGACAGCATCAAGGGAAACCGCCAGAAAGATGGCGGCGGTTCCAAGACACGATGCGATTGCGTTCTTCTCTTTCACTGGTTCGGCAAATAGTATATCATTTCGCCCAGCTCGCCAGACCGCCCCCAACCGAGACCGCTTGTGGTATACTTGTGCGCATGAAACCCAAAGCAATTGTCGTCGTTCTACTGGCGGTCGCCACGCTGGCCGGATGGTGGCTGCTGTCGAACTCCGCCGAGCGGAAGATCAGGAAGCTCTTCGACCAGGTGTCCAGCGAAATGCGCAAGGACGGCCCGGAACAGCCGTTCGCCGAACTCGCCAAGGCCAAGGCCCTCGCGGCGCACGTCGGCACCCGCCTCCGCATAGAGGGAATAGACGGCCGGCGCGAATTCACCGTAGACCATTCCAACCTGCCGCAGCAGATAGCCCTGTTCCGCCGGGAGCTCCAGACGTTCAGCGTCGAGTTCGACCAGCTTACGGTCAAGGTGGCGGGCGACGGCACGGCGCAGGCGTTCTGTAACGCCTCGTGCTCCAACATGCCCGATTGGGTGTCCGAGTCCAGCGCCTGGGCGCTCACCGCCACGCTCGAGAAGGACTCTTCCGGCGACTGGCGCTTCACCGTTTTGCACTTCGTGCCTTTCAAGTAAGACCATGAAAAAACAGACAATAGAACTGCTGCGGAAATACGCCGCGAAATACGAGACCGCCGACTTCTTCAGCCGAGATCCCTCGCTCTTCATGCGCAGGCTCGGCAGCCGCGAAAGCGCCGCCAACAGGGAAGCGACCGCGTTCCTGTCTTCCTGCCTCAGCTTCGGCTCGATCGACCAGTTCCTGCCGAAGATACAATCCCTGATCGACCTCGCGCGCGGCAACGTGCACGCGTGGATCGGCACGGCGGCGTTCGGGCGGGATATCCCCGATGACCCAAAGCGCCGGTTCTACCGCTTCATCACCTACGCCAACCTCAACGCCTTCCTCCGGGCCTACTCCCGCGTCATCCGCGAGTACGGGACGCTTGGCGAACTCGTCAAGAGCAGGTCCGACGGCACCGCCATCACCGCGGTCCGGACGATATGCGCGGCGTTTGCCGATTCGGGTGCCGCATACCTCGTCCCGAAGGACGCCACGTCCGCATGCAAGCGCGTGTGCCTTTTCCTGCGCTGGATGGCGCGCAGCGGCTCGCCCGTGGACATCGGGCTTTGGTCGGACTTCATCGACCGCCGCACGCTCATCATGCCGCTCGACACGCATGTGCTTGACGAGGCGCGCCGCCTCGGGCTCATCTCCGGCAAGCAGACGTCCATGCGAACGGCCGTCAAGCTTACCGCCGAGATGGCGAAGGCATTCCCGGACGACCCGCTGAAAGGCGACTTCGCGCTATTCGGCCACGGGCTCGAGACTGCCCGGTTGCGTTCCTCCACTCAGGCCTGACTAGTCCCCCTGACGCACAATCTCCACGCGATCCACCCACACGGACCTGATCGCCGAGACGCCGCCGTCCTTCTTGAAACGGCCCGGTCCCAGCCAGAAGTACTGGCCGTCGCGGGGCTTCCACTTGCAGACGTCGTACCATACGTATCCGTCGCCGCACTTCTCCGCCTTCACCGAGATGGCACCGCGCCCCTTCTTCGCCGACGTGTCGTACACGCCCGCCCAGAACGCCTCGCCTTTCGCGTCCGGCTCCTTCTCCACACGCACGCGCACGCGCACCTTGTACGTGACGT
>CAMPAF010000071.1 GCA_946631535.1 uncultured Verrucomicrobiota bacterium | reverse complement strand
AATAGTTGTTTCCAATCATCAGAAGGCTCGGCGGTGAATTACGCAGATGCGCCCCCCAGCGCATGGGCAACGAGATCATGATTGACCCAAAGGACATCGTATGATATCATGAGTCACAAAACCGAAGCTTGAAACAAGGAACGCGGAACGATGAGAAAACCGATAACTTTCTTGATGATCTGCCTGATGGGCGCGGCGCCTGCGGCGACGGTGACGCTCGACCCCGGCAACGGGGTCGCCACCAACGTGACGGCGCGCTTCACGGGCGCGACCGACATTGTGATCAACAGCGGTACGACGGGCGGCGGCATCGTGACGCTCGCGAACCCCTTGAGCACCTACACGGGCAAGACGACCGTCAACTCCGGCACGCTCGTGGTGCCGGACGGCGACGTCGCGAAGGGCCGTTCGAGCATCGGCGCGTCCGGCCCCATCGTCCTCGGCGCGGGCACGCTCCGCGCGTCCGGCACGCTCGGCGCAGTCGTCACGAACGAATACCCCGCCAAGAGCACGCTCGCGACCGTCCTCGACGTGCAGGACGAGCTGCACGTCACGAACGACTTCGTGCAGAAGGCGGGCGTGTTCATCAAGACCGGACCCGGCACCGTGTACTTCAGCGGTGCGCGGAACTGTTTCGGCGGCGAGCAGAACATGGCGGGCGCAAATCTTGCGCAGACCGACACGCTCGTTTTCAATGCGAACGGCGACGCACCGACGACGGGACGACGCGGCGCGTTCATGGTCGCGGAGGGGACGATGGTCGTCGAGGGCGGCTACAACGTGTTCGGCAATGACACGTGCTACAACTCGGTCGGCACCTGGACGGTCGACGAGGGCACGGAGAAGAGCGCGGTGCTGGAAATCCGGGGCGGCACGAACATCTTCAACAAGTGCATCTGGCCGGGGTTCATGAACGGGTATGCGGGCACGACGGGCGGCGAGGGCGTCCGCTCGGGCCTCCGCGTGACGGGCGGCGTCGTCTCAAACGGAACCGCCACGAGCGAGTCCGTGATGATGGGCGGCAACCAGAACGCCCCGTCTGGGAATACGTTCGACACGTATCCGTTCATCGAGATGACCGGCGGCTACATGTACATCGGCAAGAACCTCCAGCTGGCCTACAAGGGAGGTGCGCATTCGACCGTGTCCATCTCCGGCACGGCCGAGCTGGACGTTGCTCCGACCGCACCGGCGCAGTACATCGGATTTGGCGATCAGGGCGGCCCGTCGAAGGGGTGGCTGACGGTTTCCGAGAACGGAACGCTCCGCGCGCCGTTCATCGAGATGCGCAGCAAGGCGGGAGATTCGACATGGGACATCACGCTCAAGGACGGCGCGACGGTCAACACCAAGTACATCGGCCACATAGCAAAGCTCAACACCGGCACGGTCAACATCAACCTGCTCGGCGGCACGTTGACGACGACAGGCGCAACGCCGTTCAAGCCAAACAGCGGTTCGGCGAAGGTGAACGTGCTGCTCGACGGCGGCACGTTCGTCAACGGCTTCACCGGCGAGCAGCCGCTGACGAACTTCATCAGCACGCTCGCCAGCGTCCGCGTGGGCACGCGCGGCTTCACCTTCGCCGGCGCGAAAAGCACGAACCAGAACCGGAAAGACGGGTACTTCCAGACGAGCATCGTCTACACGAACACGCATCCCGGCGAGGCGCGCCAGCCGATCGACTTCAAGGGGCCGGACGGCAGCCGCTATTCCTACTACACCCTTGCCAAGAACTGCACCATCGACGCGCCGGTGCGCGTGTGGGCGTACGGCTTTCTCCTGCTGGACGAGGGGTCGGACGTCGTGGGCGGCAACCCGCTCATGCTCGGCAACGCCGCGCGCCTGCGCCTGAAGGGCGGGGCGCACACGGTGGACACGCTCTCGCTCGGGTTCGAGGGAAGCACGGACGGCTACAGCACGCTGATGATCGCGTCGAACTCCACCATCACGGCGACCCGCGAGGTGCTGCATCCCGGCACGTCGTACCTGAACATCTATTTCTACAACGAGAACCTTGGCGATATTTCCGCCGGCGCGATTCCCGGCGCCTACACCCTCATCGCCGCGCCGGAGGCGAGCCGCGCTGTGTTGGAGGAGCTTGTCGAAACAGCAAAGTTGGTCAATGCGAGCGGCGACAAGATTACGTCCTACCGCTTCCAGACCGTCGTGGAAGGCGGACAGGCAAAGCTGCAGCTGGTCGTGCTGGCCAATTCGGCCGCATCCTCTCTCGCGCAGGGCGCGTGGTCGAACGGCACGGGCGACGGGCTGTGGAAGACGGACGGCAACTGGGAAGGCGGCGCGTCGGTGAACTCCGCGACGACCGAGGCCGTGTTCTCCAAGGACGCGGCGGCAGGCGGAGAGACGGTGACGCTCGCGGGCCAGGCGGCGGCGGGCGGAATCGCGTTCAGCGGCGCGAACGGCTACACGGTGACGGGCGGCGAGCTGCTCCTCGGCGGCCTCGCGACGATCTCCTCCGTAACGCCAGAGACAAACACGATTGCTTCCGCCTTGACGGCGACGGCGCAAGTGAACGTGAACCCGGCCGGGACGGGCGGCGGCGTGGTGCGCCTCACGGGCGACCTCTCCGGCCTCGCAGGCGGGCTTTCCGTCAACTCCGGCACGCTGGAGGCGAACGACCTGTCCTTCGCGACGGACGCCTCGAAGCTCGTGCTGGGCGCCGGTACGTTTGCGTATACGGGAGCGGAGGCGGCGGAGATTCCCGGCCTCTCGCTCGCGTCCGTCGCACCGGCGGGCGCGGTGCTGCGCGTCGACTCGCCCCTCGCGCTACGTTCGGCGGAGGCGCTCGGCAAGACGCTCTTCGTGAAGACGGGCGCGGAGACGCTGCGCCTCAAGGGGAACGGCTCCTTCGCGCTCACGGGCGCAACGGGGCCGACGACGGCGTGGAGCGGCGAGGAAATCTACGTCGGCGCGTCCGGCGACGGCCCGACGCGCGGCATGTACGGCGCGACCGTGCGCGAGGGACGCCTAGAGATCGGCACGGTCGGCGACGATGCGGACGCGCCGAACGTGACGGCGTTCTCGCTCGCCGCGGGCGGCCAGCCGCTGGAAGGCCGCGCGCCGGCCGAGATCGTGATGAACAACGGCACGGTGACGCTGGAAGGGGCGATCAAGGTGGACGGCTACGTGGGCGGCACGGCGACGAACAAGCTGGTCGTCAACGGCGGTCTGCTTTCCGCCAGGAACGAGATCAACGTGGGATTGGCATCGAGAAGCGCGGAAGGGCTTGCGTCGGCGGTGGTCGAGCTGAACGGCGGAATTCTGGAAAGCCGGGAGAAAAATGTTGTCATGTACCAGAACGGCAGCGAGATGGAGCTTTTCCTGAACGCGGGCGGCGCGCTGAAGTCCGTCGGCATCGCCGGCGGATCGGCAAGCGCCCCCGCTGGCACGGCGCACTTCGACGGCGGCGCCTACAAGCCATTCAACAACGGAAACAACGTCATCTACCTTTGGTACATCCGCCACGCGTACGTCGGCGCGGGCGGGTTCGTGATCGACACGAGCGAGCAGGGGACGGCGAACACGGCGCCGTGCTACCTGAACGTGACCCAGACGTTCGAGAAGGAGCCTGCGCTGGGCGACGCGCCGGACGGCGGCGTGCGCATCTTCGGCGGCGGCATGGTCTACCTCAGTCCCGCCTTTTCCATGGAGGGGCTTTCCGGCGGCGTCACGGTGGAGGACGGGACCACGCTCATCGCGAACATGAGCACGGGCGGCGAAGGGACGACAGTTCGCGTGAATGCGGGCGCGACGCTCCGCACGTACCAGAGCGGTGACAATCCCATGTTCGCCGATTCTCTTGTGCTGGGCGAAGCGGGGGCGACCAAGGCTGCGCGGTTCGAGGTCCGTTCGTCGAGCGGCACGAGCCTCCACAACTGCACGGTCTCGAACGACTTCCAGGTTCTCGGCCCCGTGCAGTTCGCCACGCGAACCTCCTGGAACGCGACGGCGCTGGCGAACACGGTGACGGGCGTCTACACGATGTTCGTATACCGCGCCTCCTGCGACGCGAACGTCGATGTGGACAAGTTCGCGCTCGATCCCGAGATGTCTCCGCTTGTGGCGGACTTTGAGAAGGTGGACGTGACGCTCGACGACGAGGGCGGCTGGAAGGCGCTCGTGGCGACCGTGCGCGCGGCGGAGGCCGGCGAGCTGCCGCGCTGGACGGCGACGTCGGCCGGCGGCAACTGGAGCGAGTCGGCGAACTGGAACGGGTTCGCCGCGCCGAACGGCGTGAACGACGTGGCCACGTTCGCGCCGGCGGAGGCCGCCGCCGTGCCGGTGGCGCTTGACGCGCCGGCGACGGTCAAGCAGGCGCTCTTCGAGGCGATGTCAGCGGGGAACGGCTACGTGCTCGGCGGCGCGAACGCCCTCACGTTCGCGCGCGACGACGACGATGCTCTCCTTGACGTGGGGACGGGCGGCAAGGTGACGGTGAACGTGCCCGTCGCGTCCGGCGCGATGCTGTGCGTCAACGCGGCGCAGGACGCGGCGACGCGCGGCACGGCGGGCGAAGTCGTGTTCGGCGCGGGCGCGCTGGACGGCTTTGCGGGGACGCTCTATCCGCGCAGCGGCACGGTGACGGTGCCGTCGCTCGCGTGGATGACGAACGCCTCCCAGCTACGTCTCGGATTCGGTACGGTGAAATACACCGGCACGGGCGAGACGATCCCAGGATTCCAGCTATGGCCGTCGTCGAAGTACATGGCCACGCTTGAGATCGAGAACGACTTGACGGTGTCCGGCTCGGTGGCGATGGGCAACAACGGCTGTTTCCACAAGGCCGGCGAAGGGACGCTGACGCTCACGGGGACGGGTACGTATTCGCTCGGCAACAACCACAACCAGGATTACTACTGGGGCACCCCGTCCACTGCCGGGCAGCCGGAGAACACCCGGTGCGCGAACGGCGACAGCCCGGTGAACGCGACGGTGAACCTGAGCGTGGGCACGGGCAAGCTCGTGATCGGCGAGCCGGGCGGCGCGGCGGGGCCGAGGGTCTATACCTCGGCATACGCGGCCATCGGCCTTCCCTCGAGCGGCGACGCGGACGCGGAGATGGAAGTCAACGGCGGCACGTTCACGGTGCAGAAGCACGACCTCTACGTGGGCTACTACCACGGCCTCGACAAGCCGGTGAAGGCAAAGCTGACGGTGAACGGCGGCGCGGTAGACGTGCGGGAGCAGGTCGTCATGGAGTACGGACAGGCGTCGACGTGCAGCCCCGAAATCGAGGTGAACGGCGGGACGTTGGACGTCGGCGACTCGGTGTGCATGAGCGTGGGGAAGGCGAATCGGAGCGCGGCGCTTGCCTCCGAGTCCACTTCCACGTTCACGGTGAACGGCGGCACGGTGACGGTGCAGACGAACTTCTACGTGGTCTACCGCAACGAAGATTCCGAGCGGGCGAACCACGGGCGGCTCTACCTGAACGGCGGCGAGCTGGACGTGAAGGGGACGCTGAACGTGACGCGCAACAGCCATGCGCGCACGACGGCGCAGGCGTGGCTCAATCCGGGCGGTTTGCTGAAAGCCGGCACCCTCGCGGCCACGCGCGCGGGCGGCGCGTTCTACTTCAACGGCGGCGTGTTCGCGCCGTACGGCGTGCTGCCGAACGGCACCGCGACGTCGCTTGAGGCGAGCAACCTGCCGCTCTACGTCTCCACGAACGGCGCGGTCATCAGTACGGCGAACGCGAACGGCGGGTCGTACGCGGTGCCGGCGGCGCTCCTGCACGATCCTGCGCTCGCTGGAAAGGACGGCGGACTCGTGAAGACTGGCTCGGGCGTGTTGACCCTCTCTGGCGCCAACACGTACACTGGGCCGACCGTCGTGGACGCGGGCACGCTGGCCGTCCTTTCCGGCGTTCCGTTCACGGACGATACCATCGTCCGTGCCGGTGCTCTCCTCGACCTTGGCGGCGAGACCCGCACGCTCGCGAACCTTACGGGCGACGGCACGGTGTTCGGCTCGGTCACGCTCGCGGGCGCGCTCACGCCGCAGAACGGCGTTCCCACCATCGACGGCGACTTCGCGACGGCGGCGACGGCGTGCGTGGACTTCGGCTGCACGGGCGGCGACATGGTGGAGTATGGCTCGGAGTACGCGGTGCTGCGCGTGACGGGAACGGTCGCCCCAGACATCAAGTTCAAGGCAGTCAACTGTGGTCAGCCGTGCACGCTCGGGGTGACCGTCGAGGACGGATTCGTGTTCGTGCACGCCAAGTCCGGCGGCACTTTACTTCTCTTCCGGTGATGCAACGTTACGCGATTGGCCTTTTGCTGGTGGGTGCGTGGACCGTGGGGGCGGTCCATGGAGAGGGCGTGTCGGTTGACTTTCTCACGCGCGAGGGGACGCTCGGCGCGTTCGCGGACGTGGCGGACGGCTTTCGCGCCTTCCCCTGCGCGGAGGGCGTGTGGGGGCACCTGCGCAAGCTCGGCTGGAAGATGAAGTGCGGCGCGGACGATCCGTCGCTCGCGGTCGCCGCCACGATGTCGCACCGCGGCAAGGCGTTCGTCGTCGCCAACGGCGGCGCGCGGGACGCCGCGTTCGTCCCGTCCGTGGCGGGCGACATGGGCGCGGCGCTACACCTCTACCGCTTCGACAGGGGGCGCGCCCCGTTCGCGCCCGTCGGCGTGTGGCGCGCGGGCGGCAGGCTGGAGGTGCCGTCCGGCGCGCTCCTGCTGGCGACGACGCTCATCCTCGACGCGGGGGGCGAGGCGCGCACCGGATCCGCGCTGCGCGTGAACGCCGGCCGCTTCGCGGGTGCGCCGGACGACGTGATCCGCCACGCGAACCCGTTCATCGGCACGGCGTGGAACGGCCACACCTTCCCCGGCGCCACGTGGCCGTTCGGAATCGTCCAGCCGAGCCCCGACACGGGGTTCGGCGACTGGCAGCACTGCTCGGGCTACACCTACCTCGACCCGTGGATCTACGGCTTCTCGCAGACGCACCTGAGCGGCACGGGCTGCGAGGATCTGGGGGACGTCCTGCTTCAGCCGTTCACCGACGAAGCGGCGGTGGCGGCCGACGACTTCCGCGGCGCGAAGGACTTCGCGAGCGAGCGGGCGTATCCGGGCTACTACGCGGTGGCGACGACGAACTTCGGCGTGCGCGCCGAGCTGACCGCCGCGCCGCACGTGGCGTGGCACCGCTACACCTTCCCGAAGGGCGCGCGGGCGCGCCTGCTCGTGGACCTCCAGTTCGGAAACGTGCGCGACGTCCACGTGTTCTCGCACGTGCAGGAGGCGTCGGACGCGTTCTCCGCCGACAGCCGCATGATCGAAGGACACAGCGTGCGCTCGTCTTGGCTGCGCGGGCGGCATGTCGCGTTCCGCATCGAGTTCTCGCGGCCGTTTGCGGCGAAGAGGACGCTGCCGCCGAAGAAGGGCGAGAAGGCCGGCAGGTACGTGCTTGACTTCGATTTGCCGTCCGGCGAGCCGCTCGTCGCGAAGGTCGCGATTTCCAGCACGGACGAGAAGGGCGCGGCGCGGAACATGTCCGCCGAGGCGGCCGATTGGGACTTCGACGCGGCCGTGCGGCGCTGCGGCGACGCCTGGCGTGCGCTCTTCGAGCGCGTGGAACTGCAGGAAGGCACACCCGACGAGAAGGAGACGTTCTACACGGCCCTCTACCACGTCTTCAGCCAGCCGAACGACCTTGCCGACGCGGATGGGCGTTCGCGGGACGCGGGCGGAAATATTTTCCAGACGCGGCGCGGCCGCCACTACACGGGGCTCTCGCTCTGGGACACCTTCCGTGCGGCGCACCCGTTCTACACGCTCGTCGCGCCGGAGCGGGTGGACGACTTCTGCGACTCGATGCTGGCGCAGTACCGCGCGATCGGCTACCTGCCCGTCATCCCGTACTTCGGGCGCGAATCGTTCTGCATGATCGGCAACCACTCTGTTCCCGTCATCGTGGACGCCTGGCTGAAGGGGTTCCGCGGCTTCGATGGAGAGGAGGCGTTCACCGCCATCACCAACTCCCTCACCGTCTTCCACAAGACGCCGAAGGGACGAAAGAAGGCCAAGGAGAACTGGGACCTGCTGGACAAGTACGGCTACTATCCTTTCGACGTCATCAAGGGCGAGTCCGTCTCACGCACGCTCGAATGTTCCTACGATGACTGGTGCGCTGCGGAGATGGCGCGCGCGCTGGGCCACGCGGAGGCGGAGGCGTTCTTCCGCAAGCGGGCCGCGAACTGGCGAAACGTGTTCGATCCGTCCACTGGCTTCATGCGCGGCAGGGACACGAAGGGCCGGTGGCGTGAGCCGTTCGACCCGTTCGCATGCGGGCACGGCGGGGACGTGGCGAACGACTACACGGAGGGAAACGCCTGGCAGTACACGTGGCACGTGCTGCAGGACGCGTCCGGACTGATCGCGGCGCTGGGCGGCGGCGACAGGTTCTCCGAGCGGCTCGACGGACTCTTCAGGGCGCCCGAGGCGGCGAAGAGCGAAAGCTTCATGCAGGATGTGACTGGCGTGATCGGGCAGTACTGCCAGGGCAACGAGCCGTCCCACCACGTGCCGTACCTCTACACGCTGGCGGGGCATCCGGAGAAGGCTGCCGAACGGATACGCGAGATTACGACGCGCCTCTATTCGCCTGCGCTTGGCGGACTGTGCGGAAACGACGACTGCGGGCAGCTGAGCGTGTGGTACGTGTTCGCGGGGATGGGATTCTATCCCGTGAATCCCTGCGGCGGGGAGTTCGTCTTCGGCGCGCCGCAGCTGAAGAAAATCAGTCTCTCGGTGGGCGGCGGACGTAAGTTCACCGTAACGGCGAAAGGTCTTTCAGCGCGAAACAAATACGTGCGGCGGATTCTTCTTAACGGCAGGGAACACGTTAAGCCCGTCATTCACTACGCCGACATCATGCGCGGCGGCGAGCTAACGTTCGAGATGGCGGACAAGCCTGCATGCGCTTCCGGCCGGGCTTTGGAGGCTGGGATGGACGTCAACGGCTGCCTGCGCTTGGGCGGGAAGGGCGCACGCATGGCCCTTGTGGTCCACCGCGAGGGATGGCATGGCGTCTCGACGGGCGTGCGCGCCGACGGTTCGGTCCCCGATCCGGATGGCGGAACCGTCTCCTTTGGTCTCTTTGACGAGCGTAGTCAGACGGGCCACGGATGTGCGACGTTGCGCCAAGGCGCGGATGGTCGCGTCGCATACGACGTTTCGACCACATCTGACCGCGATCAGCGGCCGGAGGCCGTCGCGCTCTCGCTTACGCTGCCGTGCGAGGCTTATGCGGGCGGAGAGTGGGCAGACGCTTCCGGCAAGGCTGTCAGGTTTCCCGATGTCGCGGAGAAGGCGCATTTTGGCGGAGGGCGCGCCACGTCGATGCGGTTCGTGTCGGCCGACGGGCGCGAGGCGTTCTCGCTGGATTTCCCGGCGCCTGTGCGCTATGTCGCCCAGGATGACCGAAAGTGGAGGATCCCCACGTTCACGGTGCGCTTCCTTGGAGACTCGCCCAAATCATTCAAGAAGGGCGATCGGCATGCTTTTTCCTGCAGCATCTCCTCGCTGGGCGGGGTGACGGCCGTTTCCGACCGGCCGGTCGTCATAAAGCGTGGCGATGACTGGGTTCCGCTCGCATGCGTCAAGAATGTCGAAAAGGGCAGCGCGCTCGATTTCTCCGCGATGGGGCTTCAGGACGCGCCTGCCGGAAAATACGGCTGGCTCAGGAACGTCAGCGGACACTTCGAGTTCGAGGGGCGTCCGGGCGTCCGCCAACGATTCTACGGCGTGAACCTCTGTTTCGACGCGAACTTTCCGGACCGCGCGCTGGCAGACGAGCTTGTGACGCGCCTGACGCGCTGCGGATACAACGCGTTGCGCGTCCACCACTATGAGAGCGACAGGGGTGTAATCAAGGGGGCCGCAGACAGGCTGGGCATCAACGAGGAATGGACGAAGCGGCTCGACTATCTCCTCTTTCGCGCGATGGAGAACGGCATCTACGCGACGACGGACCTGTTCACGATCCGCCCGGTGCGGTGGCGCGATGTCGGAATCGATCGCAAGGGGGACGTTCCCATGCAGGTCTACAAGAACCTGATATGCGTCCACGCGCCCGCCTTCGAAAATTGGAAGGCCTTCGCCCGCAACATGCTTGAGCATGTCAATCCATACACAGGGCGACGGTATGCTGACGAGCCGGGGCTGCCGCTGATCTCGCTGATCAACGAAGGTACCTTGCTCTGGTGCTGGGACGAGATAAAGCACGAAGCACCGATGAAGGCGGCGTGGAGGAAATGGCTGGCGGGGAAACGCGCGGCCAAGCCGGGCTTCGCGAAGGGGGTGCCGGAGGACTCCGCTCGCGTGCCGTGGCGCGACAACTCCGCGGTCGCCGCGTTCATGGCGGACATGGAGGCGGACTTTGCGCGACGGGCGCGTGAATTTCTGCGCTCCCTTGGCGTTAAGGCGCTGCTTACGAACCAGAACTGCGGGCCGCACACCGCGGCGATGAATTCGGTGCTGGAGACGTGGTACGACTATGTGGACAACCATTTCTACGTGAACCATCCCCAGTACGTCGGGCAGAGGGGACGGCTTCCGTCGCGCCTCTCCGGCGAGAGCATCGTGTCGTTGGGGCGCAAGCGGTTTGCGGCGATGTCTGAATCGCGCCTCCCGTCAAAGCCGTTCTGCATCACGGAATGGAACTTCTGCGCGCCCGGCGCAGACAGGGGAATCGGCGGACTGATGACGGGTGCGACGGCTGGCGGACAGGAATGGGACGGCGTATGGCGCTTCTCCTACGCGCATGCAATCGACAATCTGCGAGACGGATCGGCGCGTCCGAGTTTCTTCGACATCGGGGCAGATCCTGTCGGGCAGGCGTCGGATCGCGCCTGCGTCTGCCTCTTCCTGCGCGGCGACATGCCGCCGGGCGGATTCCAGACCTGCTGCGCGGACGGCGGCTTCCTTGTAGATACGCCGCGCACCGCGGGCGGGTTCGCGAAGGCAGGCCGTCTCGCCGCAGGTCCGCTCGCGTTCGACGTGGGCGGCGTGCCGGCGACGGTATGGGTGAGTTCGCTGGACAGTCGGCCGATAGCGCGTTCGGGGCGCTTGTTGCTGACACATCTTACAGATGTGCAGGGGGATGGGAGCGAGTATTCCGATGCGTCGCGCACGGTGCTCCTCAAGTGGGGCGCGTATCCGCCG